>NZ_KK365989.1:30548-51402 GCF_000686565.1 Helicobacter bilis ATCC 51630 | reverse complement strand
TATAGACAAAACAAAGTGTCAAATACTTCAAAAAAGAAAAGCATTAAAGAAACAGAGGAATATGACAATACACCAAGTCTATTTCAAAACTTAGATGAAACATGTTTAGAGACAAAATAAAGTATCAATACAAATAAGAGAGGTAAAACATGAGTAACAATATGCAAATACAAACAACATTTTACGAGCAAGAGTTACATGGAGATATTGCAAATAGAATAGAAACAATCATAATTTCATCAGTGTTAATATCCCCACAAACACAAGCAACAAATTTTCTTTTAAAAGTCCCAAAGTATTGGCTTACAGAGGAATATTATCCATATTATGAAGCCATACAAAAAGCCTATGAGAATAAACAGCTTGATGGTGCTTATATTGTTTCATTACTCATTAATGAATACAGACAACAAGAAAACAATGTCATGCTTATGTTGGCAAATAAACATATTATTACAAATATAGATGATTATCTTAGTTTCTTAGAACAAAAATATATCTTAAGACAACAATATGAGCTTGGCAAAAAACTCTATTATGCTACTAACGAATATAAAATAATCAACATAGAGCAAGAAATACATAACCATAAGCTTTTAAATAGAGAACAATACTCTATTAAAACATTTGCAGAGTGGGATAAATTCTATAAAGAAAACAGCATTAATATACAAAAATACGAGCTAGGAATACCATTTTTAGATGAAACGCTAGATAGAGGCATAGAATTAGGACAATTAGTCTTAATAAGTGGAGAATTTGAAGCAGGTAAAACAAGTCTTGTATTGCAAATATTAGAAAATCTAAGTAAAAATCATAAAACATGTCTATTTAGCTTTGAATTTCCTATACATACACACATTCTAAAAAGACATAAATTCTTTAAAAAAATGATAGAAACAAATAAGCTAACAAAAGAAAATGTAGAAAGCATAAAAAATAATATGATTATCATCGATGAGGGGACAGAGATAAGTGAGATAGAAAATAGAATTGTATCCCTTGCTATTTCAGGTATAAAATTCTTTGCAATAGATTCTCAAATGTGTATTTTTAATGAAAATTTTGCAGGATTGGGAGAGAAAGAGGAATCATCAAAATTTGAAATATTACAAAGATTAGCAAAGAAACACAACATTGTTATCATGCTTATAGTTCAAACAAGCAAAACAGATGATACAAGTCCTATGGGAAGCAAAAAAGGTGCTTATTTTAGTTCAATAATGATACGCATAGAAAATGTCGTTGATGAGAAAACAAAAGAGATAGACCATAGCAGAAAAAAGATTGTATTTCAAAAGAATAAGCAAACAGGCAAAAATCATATACACAATGTATTTTTTGATAGAGAAACAAGAATATTTTATGGCAATGATATTTCAAATAGCAGTGTAGTTAAACACAATCAGGCTATAAAAGAGCAAGTCATAACCATGAAAGAAATGGATTTCATAATGAATAATAAAAGAAATAATATTCAAATACCATTTGATTTTTAATATAAAAAATAAGGAGAAAATATGCAAAAATGTATTGAATACACAAAAATTATTTTAATGTTTAGTGTCTTAATGGTAATGATAAGTGTATATATCGTTGTATTTGGTGTAATTATTGCCTTTTATGCAAGTGTAAAAGCATTTAATACATACAAAGCTAAAAGACATAAGCCACAAGTAATGCCAACACAAAATAATCACATTGCAGACGAGCATGAAAGGATAACACATGTGTAGAAAAAAATTCTATGTTACAAGTTTAGATAAAGTGATATATGCAAATGTTTCTTTTAGACACAACAAAGTTATATATGAAGTGAATGAAAATGAAAGCGTTACATGTAGTCTTAATGATTTTGTATTGACATTGGGAGCAATAGAAATTAATGAAAATACAAATACAACAGAACAGATAATAAAACAACACTTCTTGCTTACAGAACAAGCAAAAGCTAAAAAGAGTAAAGAATTGCTAGAGAAGCAAAAAGAGGAATACAAAAGAATAAAGAATTGTGAAATATAGTTAATATAACTAAGGCATGAATACATAAATAGCAAAATTATTAAATAAAAATTTCTACCTTTAATAAGCCTTATCTCATAGACTTTGAAATATCAGCTAAATATTGTGAATGGCAAGGAAAAGAATTGAAAAATAATATTTACACTAAACACAAAGAAAAACTCGCTCAAATGTATAATATAAATCATTTAAAAGCTAAAAAAGTTGCGTAAATGTATAATATAGTCTCTCTTATCACACCCACACGCTAATCTTTCACTACTTTTCTCTTTTGCATGGTTTCTCCTTGTGTGTTTGCTTTTCTATTATAACAAACTTCGCTCTTGCTTTTGTCAAGGGACACTTCACTCATTTCGTTTCACTCATTCGTTCGTTGGTAGGCTACGCTTTGCTTTGCCTACCCCCTTGACAAAACCGCTCGTTTGTTACCATGAAAAGCAAACTAACACACAAGGAGAAACCATGATTGCAAAAGAGAGAATACAGGAAGTAAAAGATAAGGATTTAGTGAATGTATGTGAAAGATTAGGAATAGAATTGCAAAAGAATGGTAGAAACTATGTAGCAATATGTCCTTTTCATATAGAAAATAAAGCAAGTTTCACAATTAATACACAAAAAAATCTATGGTATTGCTTTGGTTGTGGAGAGGGTGGAGATACAATAAAACTCTACATGAAAATGAAAAATGTAAATTTTGTAAAAGCTATTGATGAGTTAAGCATATTAGCATAATTATAGATAAATAGGCTATATAATATAGTTAAAATAGAATTTATTTAGCAATTATATAGTTATAGTTTAATAATAAAATATATATAAAATATTTATTAAATGATATTAATATAGCATATATTTAGTTTTAATTTATATGTTAATTATATGTATTTTAGTATTTAACTAGCATATAATTATATTTATTTTAATGATAATTTTTACATATATAAATGGTATTTAAATACTAATAAAATGATATATAATCATTAATTAAGCAATAAAAAAATATATAAATATAGGTAATTTTTTAATAATTAAAGGTAAAAGAAAGCATATATTATACATTTACGCAACTTTTTTAGCTTTTAAATGATTTATATTATACATTTGAGCGAGTTTTTTACTTAATTAATACAATCAATAGATTGAAATAATAAATGGCAAGGATTTACAATATAAACTAATCATATAATAAATATATGCTAGTAGCAGTATTCCACTTTGTTTTCAACCGCAGATTATAATAAAAAAACCGCTTTAGTCAAGGGCGTGGTTAGTTTTATTTTTTTGCGGACTAAACTTCACTTACTTGGCAACTCCACTTTACGCAAAAAAATAAAACTAATGGCTTCGCCACCCTTGACTAAATCGCTTTTTTTATGTGGTGTGCGGTTATCAAACAAAGGCGGACTACTGCTAACGAGCTTTAAAACCCCCTTTAAAAGCTTTGTATGTTATACAGCATAAAAGGGCATAAAATAGGTTATAAAAATCATAACTTTTTTATAAAAAATAACATGAAAAAATCGTTAAAAAAGTGCTAAAAAAATATAAAAAAATGCGTAAAATAGGGCTTTTTGTATTGACTTTTTTTTGAAATTTTGTTATAATTATGGCATGAATTTAGAAAGGAAGTTAAAAGGCGATTTTAACTATACTGCTAATATAGATAAAATCAAAATTGACTTTAAGAAACAAAATCAAGCGACATTATAGCTAGATTAAAAAATAAAGTCAAGTTTTTTTTTAGCCTTTTGTTTCTCTTTAGATTCTAAGGGTTATTTGAAATATTAATGTTAAAATAGGTTATAATGCTTTTAGCTTTTTTTGCTAAGGTTTGGCAGTATGAAAGAATATTATAAAAGCTTAAGCGATTTTTTCAAGTCGTTAATGTTATTTTGTGCTACAATTAGCACGGGTTTAATCGCATATATTTACACAAGCAGTGATTATAGCATGTTAGTATTACTTGCTTGTTATGTTTGTTTTATGTGTGCTATTACATGCGGTTTTGTTTCTTATGAATGTATAAGCAAAATCAAAGACAATGAAAGGAGCTAAAACCATGAATCAAGAAATTTTATTAATACCGCCTTTAATTATGTTATTTGCAATGCCTTTAATTTTTGTATTTAAAGCTTATAAAGACATTAAAGACATTGAAACAAGAAAGAGCAAACAAGAGCAAAAGCAAAAATAACCACACTTTAACCCCTTAATACTTCAATAACCTTTTAATTTTACTTGAAAGGTTAAAACAATGTTAGGCTATAATGATTTTTACACTTTAGAAAACCTTGTTAATGTGCTATTAAGAGATAAGCACGAGCAAGAAATACAAGAAAACGAAACCGCACTGCTTGAAACAAAGCTAGAGAACATGGGCGAATCGGAGCTAAAAGAAGCTTTAAAAAATGGCTTTTTTGAGTTTATAAAAGCGGAGCTAACAACAAGGGGGCTAATATGAAAAAAGAAATCAGTAATTACACCTTTGACAGATTTTTAACAAAAATTTGCCCCTTTGGATATGGCGACATTTACAAGGCATTGGAGATATTAAGCGGAATCTACCACGAGAGCGAGACCGCCGACAAATTAGCGGATTTATTCCACGAAAGCCTAGAAAGTGAAATTTTTACAGATTATGAAAAAGTAGATATTTGCTACCTAGCTATTAATCACACTTTAGAAAAGGCACAAGGCATACTAAATAGACTCGGCTATAATATAGACTTAAATGAGCTTTTAAACCCTTATTATGACAGCATGGCAAGTTTTTTTAATTGCGAATCGGATTCTACATTAGCGGACGCCTTAGAAATAGCAGTTGATTATAGCAACATGGAGCTACTACAAGCAATCATAAAAGGCGAAATTAGGCTAAGAAAGAAAGCATAAGGGGGGGGCAAAATGAAAATATCAAAATTTTATGCGACAAGGCAGACAAACAGGGCAACAGGGGCAACATATTATAACGCTATTTCATCACACAAAAGGAACATAACGGGCTTAAAATCCGCCTTATGTGTGTTTTTATGCCAAAGCAGTTTTAAAGGCGAGTTAGTAGAGTTTGGGACAATAGAAGCAAATAAAATTAGTTTTATATCAAACCGCAAAAGCTTTAAAAAGCATAATGACATACAAGCCTTGCTAAAACATGTAAAAGAACAAGAGCCTATAACATGCTATTTTGAAAAGTGCATAAATGCTAAACATTGCGTATTGTTAGACAACAAGAAAGGGGAATAACATGCTACAACAACACATCAAAACACTAGAGAGAGCAAAGGGCGGAGACTTGCGAGCTATTGACAGCTTACAAGAGCCTATAACAGAATTTTACGAAGTTACACTACTTCAACAAGAACAAGGAACATTATATACGCTTGTTAGTGTAGGAAGCGTGGAAACAGCAACCAAGAATCTAACCGAAGCCGAGCAAACCGCTTTAATCTTAATGCGTGAAACAGGGCTAAAACATGCGATTATTAAGAACGCCAACGAGAAGCACAGAGTCGGACTCGACCATAAACAAGGGCTTGTTAAGTGGTAAGCCCACGCTAAAAAAATCGGCGTAAATGAATTGTTTGTTATAGTAGCCTTGCTACGCAAGGCAGAGATTAAAAAGTTTTTTTAATTATTATTAAGTGTTAATTTAATAGTAATTAAAAAATAAATAAGTGTTTAAAAAGGAAAGGATAAAAAAATGTTACTAAGTGAAGTTTTAGAAAATGAAGATTTAAGATTAAATGCGGAAGCATTAGAAATGATAGCGGATAATTATCCCATTCTATTGAGTTTGCAAAGGTTAGATTGTGATAAAAAATACACAACATAAAAAATTATTCACATTTTGGCACAGAGCAAGAAAGGGCAGAGATGATAAAAGAGCTAGAAAAGAAAAAAGAGAGTCAAGAGCTAGATTTTGATTTTTTGAGAGATGAGCTAGAAACCCTGCAATATCCCATAAGTAGCACAGGGCATGCGTTATGTTGGTATGCAACAGCGGAAAAATTCTATGATGAAAACGAAAAAGAGATAAGTGAATATTTTGATAATCTTTGCAATGAATGCGAAACAGATTTTATAGAAATGAGCGTTACAGAGATTTTAAATCAACCAGACAGGGCAAAACATAGAATCATTGAGGGATATTTACTAAGTTTAGCAAGTGAATTAATGGATTATGAAATAAGCGAAAGTGATTTAGAATCACAAGACAGCGAAACAGAAGCATAAAGGGGACAAAATGAAAACTATTTTTTATATATGCAATGTAATGCAAAATGATTATTCAATGCAGATTTTAAAAAAGCTATTTTGTGAAAAGGATATTATTTTTTGCTTATCAGTGCTTTACCCAACATATCAAAAAGAATCAGCACAAAAGCTTAACGAGTTAATTAACAGCGAGTTAGCAAGGACAAGGGCAGAATCTCAAAATATAGACATATTAAAGATAACAAGGGAACATTTAAAAAACATAATGTGTATATTACCAAATAAGGAGTAAAACACATGAGAACAAAATATCAAATTATAGATTGTTTTGTAGCAGAACAATTACAAGGCGAATATTACAGCGGATTTACACGCAGTAGAGTTTTTGTAAGCATAAGCTTAAAAGATATGATTAACTATCTAGCAAAGACATACAAAGAAGCGGAGCTAGACAACAGAGACAGCAAAAAAAGAATATACGAACATTTTACAAGGAATAATAATCGTATATTTTTGGATAGCAAAGACAGCGACATAACAGAACTAACAATCCATAAAGAAAAAATGTTAGTTAATGATAAAAACGAGTTTTCATCACTTGAATTTTACAAAGCTGATGAAATCGTAGAAATAGAGTAATGAAACCAAAAGAAAGGAAAAAGACATGCAACAATATGAAGTAATTGAATCTAGCATAATGGATTCTATGCAATCACTAGATAACATTTTTTCAAATGAATTTTGCGAAGTAGGCATATTACAGCAAGAAAAGGTAATTAAAAGCATAAACCAAGAGCTAGAAAGGTTAAAAGATACTTTAGAGCAAAACAAGCTTGATTTTTTAGAAAGACAAGCCGAGCCAACAGACTTTGAATATGGCAAAACCGAATTTTATTCTATAAAAATATGGAATGAAATCAACAATACAACGCTAGAAACCATTTTCATGTTACAGCTTAATATCAAAGAAACAAAAGAAGCTTTGAAAAAAGCGGAATACATACTAAATAGCACAGGCTTTAATCATGCAATGATTTTTAATTGCAATGAAAGCTTACAAATAGAGAGAAAGGGCGAAAATGTAGAAATTATTAGACATTTTGAAAAGGTGAAAAACGCATAAAAATCGGCGGAAAAGAATTATTTGTTATAGTTGCCTTGCTACGCAAGGCAGAGATTAAGAAGTTTTTTTAATTATTATTAAGTGTTAAATTAATAGTAATTAAAAAATAAATAAGTGTTTAAAAAGGAAAGGATAAACACATGCAAATATTGACAAAAAGGCAACAAGAAAACGAAATTATAAAAGCATTTAAAGAAAGAATGCAAGAGAGTGTAAAGAGTTTTAAAAATCCAATCATGCGAGAAATATACCTAGATAATATTTTATTGCAAACCGACTCAATAAGGCTACATAAAAAGGGAATGATGAGTAAATATGTTTATACAAACTTTATAAGCATATTAAACGAGCTTAAAGAAGCAAATTAACAAGAGAAAGGATTAACAGATGAGTATATGCCACAAAGAAAGATTAGACAAAAAAGCAAGAGACAAGTTAATTAAAGACATAGAGTATTTTATAACAGAAAGAAAAAAGTTAAGTAGCTTTTATAAAGGTATAAAGGAAGTTATCTTTGAAAAAAGCAAGTTAAGAACCTACTATGATTATAGGGCAGGATTATTTTATTTTACATACAAAGGGAGAGAAACAATAAAAGACAAAGATAACTTTAAATGGCATTCAATAAATGATTTTGGATATTTTTACCATGATACAGCTATCCAAATAATAGATTTTTTGCAAAATATGGAAACAACAAGAAAGGATTAAAACATGCAAATTTTTATACCGACAAAAATTTTTCAGTGGAAAGTAAGCAAAAATGAATTTAACAGCATATATAAAACATTGCATATCACAAAAGAATATGTAATTTTTACAGATAGCAAAGTGCTAGTTAAAGTGTATTGTAATAATAGCCAATTAGAATGCGATGAGTTAAACCTTGATTTTTACAGCCTTAAAAACTTAATCAAAGTAGGCAGTAAAAAAAGTGGAGAAATATCCTTTAATGCAAACATAAAAGAACATGAAGTAGAAATCATGTATAAAAGCGATAAAGGGATTATAAGCGGTAAAGTAGAAAGATTTAAAAAATATGTAGATTATAAAAACATATATGATAAATTCCAATACACATATAAAGCCAAATTATCAAGTGAATTTAGCAAACTTGCATTATTTGATAGATTTTCAAAAATGGTTATTGAGTTTAAAGACAATCTCATAACAGCAAAAATAGGTAATGCAAGAATTGCAAAGCAAAGAGAGAATATAGACAGCACAGAGCTTAAAGGGGTAACAATCGCATTGCAAACAAGCAAAAATTCAATGATAACACTAGACACAAAGAAAGAAGCAACATGGTATTTTAAAGATGATATAAACCCTTATGGGATTATACAGCACGACTTAGAAAATACCATTGACATAGTAGAAATGCCAATAATTAAATAATGCAAGTTTAAAGAGAAAGGATACAGCATGAAAGTAGAAAACATTGCAAAGACTTACAATACATTGACAAAGTATATAAGAGACACAATTTTTTGCAACAATGGAGAAAATAGGATAATGTATAAAGTAAAAAATAAGTTTTATTTTATAAGCGAAAAAGATAATACTTGCAAATGTGTTTGTGAAGTAGATTCTAGCTTTTTAGAATGTATAGATACAGACTTAAAAGAAAATGTTATTTTTTCTTATTGTAGTCATAGTGATTATGATATAGAAAAACAATTAGAAAAACTACAAGAAAATAAAGAGAAACATGTATTTGCAATATTTGATTCTATCCTAGCAGAAATAGACAGACAAGACCTATTAGAAAGTAGCTTTTTTAATTTTTGCATTAATCAAATTGAAAGAGAAAATAATATTGTTTATGATAAAAGCATAGCAGATTCTAGCATAGATACAAATATGCAAGAAACAGACACAGAGCCAACAGAAGCAGACTTTAATACAGAAAACACAGAATCTAGCATTAAAGACAATGAAACACAATTAGATAAAGCAGAGTTTAATACAAACATAGAAAACAAATATATAAACGACATGCAATCTATTACCAAAGAAGCTAATATCACAGATAAAGACACAATAGAAAAGCTTATGTGCTTAAAAGATGATATAAGCAAACATGTTAAACTTATAGAATCGTTGCATGATGAAAGAGAAGCAAAAATAGAATTTGAAAAGATTTTTAAATTACATTTTATAGATATTACAATGACATATCCACAAGCATATAATGGCATAGCAAATAATCAAGTGTTAAAAGAAAAATTGAAAGAAGTAATCTTTGAAGCAATCAAACAAGAAAACACAGAATCTATTGCAAGAAAAGATTTTTCTAACAAATCTTTACAGAACACAGAATCTAAACAAGAACTAGATTTAAAAGCTAAAAGGAAACCATTACTAGCTTTTAGCATGAAAGATATATCTTTATCACATAAACAGCATAAAAGCTTTACAGACTACAAGCATATAAATAGCTTTAATAGTGTAATTGAAAAAAGGGTTATAAAGGCAGTCATTGCAAAGGAGAGAAGCCCACCAAAAGCGAGAGCTAAAAACGGAGCGGAAGCAGGGCGAAAAACACCACGCAACCCAGCCCCACCCAAGTTTTTTGTGAGTAGGTAAAAGTATTTTATGATATTTTATAATCTTTTATGATTAATTATCATAAATAGACATGATTTAAAATAGATAATAGTGTTTTAAGATTAAAAATGTTGTTTTAATGTTAAAGATGATATTTTGCATTAAAATAATGTTTTTAACATTATATTTCATATTAAAGGATATACAATGATTATTGCAGTAGCAAATGAAAAAGGCGGTAGTGGAAAAACTACTTTAAGTGTGAATCTAGCTATACAATTTAGCATGGATAAAAAGGAAGTGCTATTGCTAGATACAGACCCACAAAGAAGCAGTGAAGCTTTTTGTAATGTGAGGACTAATGAGAATAAAGATTTAACTTTTCATTGCTTATCAAAGATAGGCGACTCATTAGCAAAGGAAGTGAAAAGCTTAGAATCTAAATATGATATTATCATCATAGATACAGGCGGTAGAGATTCTAAGGAAATGCGATTAGCTTTGATTGTAGTAGATATTGTATTAATACCGCTTATCCCTAGTCAATATGATATTATGGTATTAAGCAAGATGAATGAGATATACGAACAAGCTAGAGTGTTTAACGAGAAGTCAAAAGCTTATATCATCGTTACAAAAGCTAGTCCTAATCCATTTTTGCAAAAAAAGGTGGATAATCTAAAAACATATATTAAAGAACAAAAATTAGAGAATTTGTCTCTAATGGATTCAGTAATATATGAGAGAGAAGCATATAGAAATGCAGTAGAATATGGCATGGGGATAACAGAATTTTGCAATGAAAGTGATAAGGCATATACAGATTTTATGAGTTTGTATAAAGAAATCCATAACAACATGAAATGATTTAAAATAAATCATAATGTTTTATGTTAAAATAGCATGATTTAACATGTTTTAATATAAATTATGAGAAAGGATACACATGACTTTAATAATTGAAAATGTAAAAAAAGAATATGTGGAAGCATTTCAAGGATTAGCAAATGGTGTTAAAGCAAACATGAAAACACTTGTAGAATGCAATGACAATAATGCTACTACACAGGGCATAAATGATGAAGTAAGCTATATAGATAAGACAAATCATATAAGTGAGAATCTTACAGAAAATGGCTATACAGATGAGTTTGAAAAAGAGTTGTTAGCTGAACTAAATGATATTAGGCAACAAGTGATAGCAGGGACATTAAAAACCTATAATAGTGCTAGAGAAATGCACGATGATATTTTAGAGAGAAATACCCTTGAAAAAGAGGTATGCAATGCCTAAATATAAGATTACTTACGCAAAATCTTATAAAAAATCTATCAAAAAGCTAGATAATAGCGACATTATGTTAGTAGAAAATATTATTGATAGATTGGCAAATGATGAGATTTTAGAGCAAAAATACAATAATCACAGATTAAAAGGCAATCTAAATGGATTGTTTGAATGTCATGTGAAGCCAAACTTGCTTTTAATATATAGCAAGGATAGTGAGATGTTAGAATTAGTGGCTTTAAGAGTTGGTAGCCATAGTGATTTATTTAAAAAATGAAAGGATAGAAAATGTTTAAAAGTGTAAATCTAAATCAAAAGACAGAAAATGCAAATGATGATAAATTACAAGAGTTTATCAACAATGCAAGTGGTAGTGAGCCTACTAGAAAAATAGGTGGCGTGAAAAAAGGTATGATTCTAAAAGATGAGAAAGACAAAAGAGTAAAAAGAATAACACTCTATCTCACACAAGAGGAACATGACTATTTAAAGAGTATTGCTAAATCATATAGAATGACAATAGCAGAGTATTCAAGGACAAAGCTTTTAACAGATGATAAGCCAATAGAGATTATTTAAAGGGTAAGGTCAGCATGAAAGACACAAAAGAAGTAAAAAGAGGTAGAGGCAGACCTAAGGGGTCAAGAAAAAAAGCCCCAACATTTATTCGTAGCTTTAGAGTTACCCAAGAATTAAGCGATTTTTGCCAAAGTCTTGACAATACTAACGAATTTATAAAAAATTTAATTGTTAATAGCAAAGAGTATCAAGCATTTATTGCAAAAACAGCCGAGCAAGAAAACAAAGACCAACCAAGTCTATTTTAAAGATAAAGTGCTATATCATACATT
The DNA here is from genome assembly GCF_000686565.1 of Helicobacter bilis ATCC 51630. Taxonomy (GTDB): domain Bacteria; phylum Campylobacterota; class Campylobacteria; order Campylobacterales; family Helicobacteraceae; genus Helicobacter_A; species Helicobacter_A bilis. The sequence goes on along the minus strand of NZ_KK365989.1, from coordinate 39,350 downwards.
TTAGCGTTCAATACCTTTATTTTTATCATTTTGCAATGCGGTTTTAGATTCTATTTTGGAATCTTTTGTGGTATCGTTTATAGAATCTTTTTTAGCATAAATGTTATAACCATATTCTTTGTTAAGATAAGCTTTAAAATCATCTATGGCAGTGATATATTTTTTAGCAAAGAAATTTTCTAACTCACCACTTAAAGCTTGTTTCAAATAAAGTTCCTTTAAAGGTATATCATCATCAAATTTCTTAATCTTTGCATACCATTCTACAAATTGTTTGTAAAATTCTTTACTCTCTTTTAATTGTGATTCAGGTAATTCTTGCAACTCTTTTGGAGTATCTTTTGAAACATTTTGTGTTGCAGTAATATCCTTTTTCTCTTTTTCTTTTTGCCTTAAATACACCATATAATCAAGTAATCCGCTATCATTATATTGTATAAAATATTGTTCTATCGTATTATTTTTAGCTTTTTCAGTTAAACTCTTTCTAATATAATTAGCATTAAAATCATTAAATTTTCTATCTTGTATATACCACTCAATAAAATCTTTATAATATTGTAATTTATCGTGTTGTTCTTGTTTTTGTTTAAATTCCTCTTGTTTTTTTACCATATAAGTATCTATTTTATCTTTCAATTCATTCTTATCATTTTCACTCATTCGATAATCTTTGTTATCTAAATAAGTAACAAGTGTCATAAACTCTTTGTGATAATAATTCAAGGTATTTAAGCTATACTTATCCCATTCCTTTTCATTTGTAAGAATACTTTCATAATGTAAGATTTTTTCATTAATGATTTTATCTAGCACAACGCTATTTTCTTTAAGCGTATTAAAATAATTCTCATAAATCTTAGAATCTGTAAGAGCATATTTATCCATATTATGCAAACTTCTCATTTTTTTATCTAAATTCTTACAAGCATAGATAAGACTAAAACTATTCGTATGTATATTAAAATGCTTTAATAAAAGATTATCAAATTGTTGTTGCATTGATAAATGTATCTCTAATGCTTTTTGTTCCTCTCGTATTTGATTTTGTATATTCCTAGCAACATCTAATTGAGATTTTGTAGCACCTCTTTTATGTTTAAGTATAAAATCTAAATATCTCTCTTTAGCTTTAGTAACTAATGCTTTATCATCTGTATCTTTTGAAAATTCTTGCCTATGGTATCTTGCTTCTCTCTCTACTTCTCTAATATGTTTATCAATAGAATTATAATCTTTAGATAATAATCTTTTTTCATGGCGTTTTGTTTTTATAGTTTTACTTATCTCTTTAATCTGTTTTAATGCAAAAAACATAACAGATTTATCAGGGTATTGTGGAATACTATCAAACAAAGCCCCTATTGCTTTTTTATCCTTTTTATTTGAAGTTAAAATCTTTTCTACTTCTTTTAAAACCTTTGATTTTTCTACATAAAAATATAACTCTTGTGATTTTATGTCATCAATTATATTTTGTAACTCATCTCTTTGCTTTTGTAAATCGTTTAAATCATCATTTAATATATCAGTCTTTTTACTTATATTATCTCTTTTTTTAAGCAATCTGTCTCTATCTTTATCTAATTGTTCTATCGTATCTTTATAGTAATCATTATGCCCTATGGTATCTAAAAAACTAGATTTACTTAATATACTTTCTCTCTCAACTCTTTGTGCGTTAGAATAATATAAACCATGAAAATTTAGAGCTATTGCAAAATCATTTTTAATATCAGTAAAAAAATCTCTAATATCACTTTTTTCTTTAAAATGAAGTTTCTTATGTGTAATCATATTTCGTTTATTAACTACTACATGTATATGCGGATTATTTTGATGAGTATGCAAAACTTGTATATATTTATGTGCGTAAAAATGCTTATCCATTACAGCTTTAACACTCTCTTGTAAAGCTTTAATATTCCTATCAGTTAATTCCTCATTAATAGAGAAGCATAAATGCCAGCTATCTTTAGAATTTTTATGAGTGCCAAAATCATTTTTCCAATCACTCATTATTTCTTTAAGAGATACAGAATTTCCAAGTTCATCAATAGCATAACTTGAATCTGAATGTCTAATAACATAGCTAATAGCATTATATGTCCCTCTTTTATCTAAATTAGAGAGTGTTTTTACAACAACTTGCCTTGAATGTCTAGCAGGACGCCTTACAAAAAATAAATAACTATCCTTAGCTTTTTCGTGTGGAATTCTAGGGTATCTTTTTTGTATTCTAGTATCTTTATCCTCCCAAAAAACATACTTATCTTTTTGCATATCCTCAAATGCTTTAAAGACTAAATCAAATTGTTTATATGGATTATAAGACATTGAAATTATTCCTTAAAAATATCAGCGTGCATGTCTTGCGGATTATCATAAGATTTTAACTTGCCTTGCTTATATAATTCTATTGCTTCATTAGCTTCATTTAACCAATTATCTAATGTGCTAGGACTATGAGTGCAATCATGCAAAACATCTATCGTTGCATTAGAATCTAAATCTAGCACAGCCCTAATAGCCTTTATCGTTTTTGCATTCGCCCCATTATAACAAAATAAGAGTAAGTTTTAACACAATATTTTAGTCAGTAGTAGTGGCAGGATAACCATTTTGTATATACAAATATAGGGGGAAACTTCGTGTGGTAGGGCATTCAAGCTATATATGTTTTTTATCATATTTTTTGTGATAGAAAGCAAATAGAATAAGAAAAATATCTTATACAAGCAATATTTTTTGATACAAGTAAAATCTATATACACGCAATATTTATTTTCTAAACTTGAAATGTGAAAATCACTCCATACACGCTAAATGTATTCATACAAGCAAATGACCTTAAGACAGGTAAAATTTTAGATACATGCTTTAAATATTTGCGTGAGAAGTAAAACTACTCAATATACAAGCAATACATATAGCATACAAGCCATATAATCTATACATGTAGATTCTTTGATACAAGCCTAATTTATTCAAATATGCAAGTTCTATCTTTGATACATGTAATATCATAAAAATATACAAGTAAAATTCACATTCATACATGCAATATTTTTGATACAAGAAGCATAAATTTTTGTTGATATTTTTTGATTAATTTTACATGTAATTTTTTCTTGTATATAAAAAACATATATAAAGAAATATATAATTTTTTCAAAAAAATAGCCACTTTTTAATCAAAAAATACACGCAAAATTATTTTTTTTCATACCAGCAAACTCCCTTATACAAGTAGTTTCATCACTCAAAAATTAATGGTAACAAAATATATAAAAATAATCTCTGTTTTTTATGATAGCTTTTAATAGTAGTTTTTGAATTTTTACCAAAGGATATAACATGTTAAAAAATGCTAAGAATGTGATAGCAAAAATCAAGTCTAGCACAAAAAGAAATCTTGCCATACTCTTTTGTTTTTTACTATGCACCCCTATTGCATTTGCAGACTTAGGACATCTAAAAGACAAGGTAACACAAGAGATGAAAACAACAGGTGCAACCATTATGAGTATTTTAAACACCGTAGTTGCAACGATAGGTGTTATCTATGTCATCATCATAGGTTTTATGTTTCTCTTTAAGCATGAAGCATTTAAAGAAAATTCTAAAGCTTTAATCACAGGTTTAGTTGCAGTTGGTGCGTTATTTGGAATTACAGCAGGAACAGGTGCGTTTTTAAATTAATCCCACAAAGAGTTTAATATGATTAACACTTACAATCTAAGAGAGCTTACAAAAAAAGATAAAGTAAGAGGCTTATCTCGCAATGCGTGGGTATTACTCATGCTAGTTGGCACATTACTTTTTATCATCTTTTTTCTGTGGGGTATTTTAATGACATTATTTTTAGCCATTGTGTTAGCCATAATGGAGTTTTTTGATGAGGATATTTATGACATTACTTTCACAAAATTAAACTATTCATTCAAAGGTTTTTACTATGCTTGATTTTAAAGGCTTATTTTCAAAAATAATAAAATCAAAAGACACAGAAAAAACTAACAATGAAAGTGTTAATAATGAAAATAATGTAACTAGTAGTGATAAAAATATATTTATTGACAACATAAATAAATTTTCAGCTATGTTAGAAAGTATCATTTTCAAAGAACCTTTAGTGCATTCACTATCTTATGAGAATAATATTGCATACAAGCTTGATGAAAAAATACTTATCACAAGAGATGGCAATATTTGTGCTGGATTAAAGCTAGAGGGCATAAGTTATGCAGGTGCTACACAAGATAATGAGCTAGAATTAGCACAAACAAGAATGCGATTTTTTAATAGATTAGATTCTAGTATAGAACTTAATATTGTTTGCAAAAAAGAATTGATTGATTTGAACTTAGAGGAAAGAAAAACAAACAATCATGTTGCAAATCAAATTATAAGCAAATGGGAGAATGCCACCAAAGCTTATAAAATCAATTATTATCTCATTTTCTCCACAAAAACAAAACGAGTTACAGGCTTTTTTGAATCTAAGAAGCGTGCTTTAACAGAGGAGAGGGCTGAAAATGAGAATAAGGAAAATAGATATAAAGATAAAGTAGCAAAGATGAATGAGATTTTAGGTTTAGCTAAAAAAGATTTAGCTGAATTGAAAGTCAAAGAGCTAACTAGCAATGACCTACTTAATCTTTATGCTACTTATTCCAATATGAGTGAAACAAAGCTTAGATATAGTTATGATTTAATCACAGATTGTTATATGACAAGTGATGTAGAATTTAAAAAAGACTACATGATTTTTTACACAAATAGAAATGAAACAATCTATGCAAGATTTATAAGTGTAAAAGCTTATGAATCAGAAGCTATCAACAAGGCTAAACGAACAAGAACTTTTGCAGTAGATATTGTAAAAAATGAACTTGATTTATTGGTGCAAGAATTACAAAGCGATAGAGAAAATATCATAAAAGTATCTCTATCTATAATGATTATCTCAAAAGATAGCCTTGCAGATTTAAATGAACAAACTGAAAGCATAAGGGCATTATTAGAATCTCAAAGTCTATCAGTTGCTAAAGAAACACTCAATCAAAAGCCCTTATTCTTTAGTTTTTATCCTAGTCGTGGAAATCTTAATGCAAGGCAGAGACACCAAACAAGTGCGGTATTATCAACATTATGCACCTTTGAAAATGATATTTTAGGTAACAAGTCAAACAGGTGGGGCAAACAACCTATAACTATATTCAAACATTTAAGTGGAAGTCCTTATTTTTTCAACTTCCATGATAGCGATTCAAACTCTAGCGTAGGACATACTCTAGTTATAGGCGGAACAGGTTATGGTAAGACTACAATCATGCAATTTTTAATGTTAAATCTATTCAAATACGATATTAACATTTTTGCTATGGATAAAATGAGAGGTATGCACAATTTCACTCATTTTGTAGAGGGAGAATACCATGATTTAGAAAACTCTAGCTTTAAGTTTAATCCATTTTCATTAGAAAATACAGAGGCAAATAATACATTCCTAAAAACATGGCTATGTCAAATGGGACAAATTGATGACACCAACCATGATTTTAAAGATATTGTAACAACAGCTTTAACAAGCATAAGGAATGTAGAGGGACATAGAGAACATCATATTAACTCATTTAAAGATTTTTATGATTCACTCACACTACCAAACGACCCAAATGCAAATCTAAAGCAACAATTCGCAGAATTTAAAGATTCCTTATTTAATAGCCAAGAATGTGCTTTAAACTTTAATAAGCAATTATCTATACTTAATATGGACTCTATTCTTACAAATCCACAAATAACAGCCCTATCAGCTATGTATATGTTTCATAAGATAAAAACCATATCACAAGCACAGAATAAGGGCTTTTTTATATGGATTGATGAGCTAAGAGACTATTTAGCTGATGAAAATATGAAAGACCGAATTATTGAAGCCATTGTAGAAATTAGAAAAATCAATGGTGTTATTACAATGGGGATACAAAACCTTGACTTCTTAGACAGAGTAAGCAATTCAAATACTTTCATAGACAATATGAGTAACTATATTGTATTCCCTACAAGTGATAGCAAGAACTTAGATAGATTGAAAGTAGATTTATCACTAAGTGATACTGAAATAAACTTCTTAAAAACCGCAGGTAAGGAATCAAGGCAGATTCTCTTTAAACAAAAAGAAGTGGGTAGTTGTATTTTAGAAGTAGATTTATCAAGGCTTGGAGACTATTTAAGGGTATTTTCAAGTAGTAGCGATGATGTAGCATTGCTAAAACATTTAAAAGAAAACTATCCAGCTAATTGGCGAGATATGTATCTAAAAAACATAAGAAAGTAAGGAGCTAACATGAAACTAAAATTACTTTGCATAACACTATGTGCTTTAAGCTTTGTAGCTTGTAATCAAAACAGACACCTAAAGCCACCAAAGAAAAGCCCTTGTGCTTGTTATGATTTAAAAGTGGATATGGAAAATGTAGAAATAGGCTTTTTAGATTCTAAATGTAGCGTAAGGAAATAGTTATGATGGACGACAAAGAATTAAAAAAAGACCCTAACTACATTTATCAAACAGAACGCACATTAAAGCAAACTATGTTTTTAATCATACTTGCATTATGTGTGGTAATAGTGTTTTTAGTAATAGGCTTTTTTGTATTACTACCTTTGAAGCAAAAACAACCTTATCTAGTGTTTTTCTCAAATGCAGATACAAACTTTGTAAGAGTGGAACAAGCAAACTACAATATAAGGGCAGATGAAGCTTTACTTAAAAGCATACTTGCAAGTTATCTTTTAAATAGAGAGATTATCAATAGAATTGATGATATAGAACGCTTTGAAAAGGTAAGAATACAAAGTAGCTATGATGTATGGGATATGTTTGAAAAAATTGTTAAGCAAGATGGCTCAATATACCAAGAAAAAGATATATATTGCAATGTAAAGATTATAAACCTATCCATTCTTAGCAAGAACATAGCAAATATTGACTTTGTAACAGAAACATTCAATATAGGCGAACCCAACAAAATATTAACAAAAAGATATAGGGCAACCCTAGAATATGACTTTAAGAACCAAGAATTAAGCTATGACAATGTGCCAGAAAATCCAAGCGGATTTGTAGTAAAAGGTTATGCCTTAACAGAGATTTTTGATAACACAAAATAGGATATAGCATGAGTAGAGATATAACAATAAGAATTGATACTAAATTACTTGCAATAGGATTAGCAGGAATTATAGCTTATCAAGCTAGTAGCAATTACATAAATGCTAAAGTGTGGAATGCAAATGATGAAGCAGAGTTACAAAGGCGAGTGCAAGAGGGACAAGCCCAACAATTAGAAATGGTAAGAGAAATGGCAAAAATCCAAAACGACCAATTAAGAGAGCAAGAAAGGATTAAAGCCGAAGCAAGAGGAGAATCGCCCCTGCATTCTAGCCAAACAAATTTTAAGGATAGCGTTGTTATTAAAAGCAGTAACAAACCCAATAAAGATGATATACCAAAAGATAAATCTGCAACAACAGCAGTAATTATGCCACCACAAGCACAAACACAAGAGGGACAAGCCCCCAACCACAACCTCTAACAAAAGAACAAATAGACCTTATGATACAAGCCATGAAAGCACAAAATCAAAGGGCATTGCAAAAAGGCTTTTTTGATTTTAACTTTAATCCGCAAACAAGCACACTCAATCTTTTAGAAACAAAAGAGGGCTTAATGCGGATTAGAACACGCTATGGAATGAATACAACACTAATATTTGAAAGCCCTATTGAAAACTACATATTGGGTAACGATAACGCATTTAGCATAAATGAGTTACATAATATGGATAATGCACTCTATATCACACCAAAACTCATAGGTATTGATACAAACCTTACCGTATTCACAAAAGATAAAAAGATTTTTAACTTTTATCTTTTTAGCACAGATTATAGAGCCAACAATTTACCACACTTAATCGTAAGAGTAGAAACACCATATACAGAGGAAGAAAGAATAGCCCTAGCACTAGAGAGAATAAGGCTAGAAGCACTTGATAGGGATAAATATATAACAATAGGCGAGGGTATAGAATCTATAAGGATAAATAAAGCAGATATTGATAAAAGATATATTCAAAAGGCTAAAAAGAAACATAAACACCTTTTAGCCGAACAAATCTTTAGTGATAAACAATTTACCTATTTTAAATATGACAAGGAAAAGTATCCGCAATTACCAGCAGTATGGGTAGTCATTGATAAATTAGATTCACCTATCCCAACAAGAGTAGTAGGAGACTATATTATAGTTGAAAGCGTGGCAGACAAATTCACTATAAGACTAGGCGACTCTTATGTTTGCGTAAGGAAAAAAGTATGATAAACATTAAAAGAGCATTAATAATCATACCTGTAACTTCATGCCTTTTATATGCAAATGCAGAGAATGAGGATTTAAAGTATCTATTAAAGGATTCTAATACTAAATTCCCTGTGAGTGATTATATATGGCAGGAACAAAGACCAAAACAAAATGTAAGTGATTTTTACAATTCACAAAGCAATACAAATAATCCAGCCAAACCAAATAGCAATCTTGCAACAAAGGGCAATCAAGTTAAGTTGGTGGGCTATGATGAGAATGGCAATCCTATCTACATGGACGAAAATGGAAACCTAGTAGATAAGAATGGCAATCTCATACTAGATTCAAATGGTAATCCTATTAAGGTAAAAATAGGTAAAGACGGAAAGCCTATCTTAGTAGATTCTAACGGAAACTTAGTTGAT
>NZ_KK365989.1:0-30248 GCF_000686565.1 Helicobacter bilis ATCC 51630 | reverse complement strand
CCTATCTTAGTAGATTCTAACGGAAACTTAGTTGATTCTAGCGGTAAGCCTATACTAGATTCAAGTGGAAAACCTATTAAGGTATTGCTAGATGAGAATGGTAATCCTATCTTAGTAGATTCTAATGGTAATTTAGTTGATAGTAAAGGCAAACCTATACTAGACAAAAATGGTAAGCCTATCAAAGTATTAATAGACCCAAATGGAAATCCTATTTTAATGGATAGCGAGGGTAACTTAGTAGATTCTAGCGGAAAACCTATCTTAGATAAATATGGCAAACCAATTAAAGTTGCAGTAGATAAAAATGGGAATGTAGTATTAGTGGATTCTAAAGGCAATTTAGTAGATAAAGACGGCGACTTAATCCTTGATACCTTTGGAAAACCTATTAGAGTAGAGTTTGATTCTGATGGCAATGCAATTCTATATGATTCTAATGGAGTTATCATTGATAGCAATAAGCTAAAAATGCTAATGAAAAAACACCAAGTAGAAAAAGATTTAAAAAAGAAAAAGCTACAAAGAAAATCAAAAGGCACACAAGGCAGTAAGGGTAAATACACACAAAAAGGTAAGGGTAAGGGCAATGTTAAAGCAAAACAGCCTAGACACCCTATCCTTGATGAGTATGGAGTTGATGACTTAAGCGAATTAGACAATAGCGAAATGAGCTTAGATGAAATTATGAGACAATCATTGTTGGTGGCAAATGATTCTAAAACAAAAGAAGCAAGCACAGTAAAGTATGGAGATTCTAGTTTCTCTAACCAAGAAAACATAGATGAAGCTACAAACGAACATAAACTTCATAGAATGATACCAGCAGGCAAACTCATACCATGTGTGCTACTAACACCTATCAATAGCGAAATTGAGGGAATAGTATCAGCACAAGTAGAGCAAGACATATACGCACACATGGGTAAAGCGGTTTTAATACCTAGAGGTAGTAAAGTCATAGGATTCTATAAGAATGATAATAATGTGGGACAAGCTAGACTACAAATTGTATGGAGAGAGATTATTACACCGCAAGGCGTAAATGTTATTCTCACAAATGCAGTAACAGGCGATAGCGAGGGATATGCAGGTGCTAAAGGTTATCTAAATAATAGATATTGGCAAAGATATGGCGTAGGTATATCTATGCAGACATTAGCTAACTCTTTAACATTTGCAATAGCTAATGGAACACAAAAACCTAATGCAAGTGCAGGTTCAGCATTCTATACAGGACAAGTTTTAGCACAAGGACAAGCTGATATAAATACAGCTTTAAAACAAATATTACAAACACAACAACAAATAAAACCTATTATCCAAATAAAAGCAGGTAGTAGGATTTTCATAACGCCATCTACTCATATTTGGTTTCCAATACCAAAGAAAAATGAGATTATGGCTAAATATTTTGAGGAGCAATAACATGACAGCAAAACACAACCCAAACACAATCACAATCGATGAAGCTACTAAAAAACAGCAACAGCTAACAGAGAGAGTGAAAGGCATACAAACAGGCAATGTAAATAAAGAGTTAGACAAGGTTGAAAAACAAATCGAAAAGCTATCCAAAGAGATAACAAAAGATTTAGTCGTTTTCAACAAGCAACAGGAAGCAAAAGTTAAAAAGCTAGAGAAGCTTAATCTAAAACGAAATGAGATTTTACAAAATCATAACAATGTAAATACAACTACACAGACTAAGGAGCTAGATAATGAGTAATACAACGCAAGAGATAGAGAAAAAAGATGTAATAGAGGAAATCTATTCAAAGATTAATCCACTTGATGATAAAAAATATCAAATGGATAAAGAAACATATAACCGCATAAAACAGGCAGAAAGACAAGAGAAGTTGAAAAACACTAAAAATCTCTTTATAGGCTTTATAACAGGGACATTGTGTGGTATAGGAAGTATGGTAGGCGTATATATCTTTTCTATTGAGCCAAACATACTAAGTAAGCATGAGTTTGAATCTAATCAAATCAAACTTTTAAACACGCAACATGCAAAAGCAATGAAAGAAATAAAGGCACTCTTTTATGATGAATTGCAAGAGGTTGATGAAAGAATTGACAAAAAAGAATTGCAAGAAAAAATTAAACCAAAGGATACAAAATGAGTTTATTGGATAAATTGAAAAATGCTAAAGAGCAATACATTGACAACAATGAGAATATGCAAAACATATTAGCAAAAACTAAAAGCCTTGCAAATGAAGCAACAGAGAAGCTAAAAGAAATGACAAATAAGGATTCTAACAAAAATGCCAATAACTTGCAAGAACTCATCACTGAAAAACAAGAACAAATAAAACCTAGTGGTGTAATACACTTGCAAGAAAAAGCAGAGAATATCATGTTAGATTCTGCATTGCAATTAAAGAAAATCATACATGAAGCTTACCAAGCAGGATATGCAAAAGGCTATGAGTGTTGCAATAAGAAATTTACAGAACAAAATGCAGAATGCAAGGACAATGTAGAAAAACAAGCACCATACAAAGTGGAAACACAAGATAAATGGGAAAATGTGGCACTAGAGACAAAGCTTAATGCAGAAACACAAACACAGGAAAAAATATCTAATAAGGATTAATTATGAGTAATAAAACAAAAGGCATAGATTTAACAGAGGAACAACACAAAATTGCTGAAAGATATATGTTCCTTACACACAAATTAAATGATGAAAAAAATGGAATCTACCCTTACTTGTTGAAACATACAATATGAGAGTATTAAAAGATTTTATCATAATAACAATGGAAAAACAACCAAAAGAAGTCATAGAGTTAGTAATGAAGTATGTAGATACAGCTTACCAAATAGGGAATATGGAAACAAAAGATATAGGATATTGCGTAGGATACCAAAGCTGTTATTGCACCCATTATTTTTTGTGTAGTTTTGTTAAGTCTTTGCTCTAACTCTTGCTCTCTTTGTTCTAAGCTTTTGTTTTGCTCTTTTTGAGTGCTTGTGTTGTTTGCCTGTGTTTGTGTGTTATTTTGCATAACTATCTCCTTAAATGAAATTAAAATTACTCATCATCAAAATATCTTGCCATTGTCTCTTTATTCTTAGGTATAGGAAACCAAATATGTGCGGTTGGTGTGATGTAAATCCTGCTACCTGCTTTTATTTGAATAATAGGTCTTATGGCACTCTGTTTTGCGGTGATTTGTCTTAGCACTGCGTTTATATCGCTTTGACTTTGTGCTAAGATTTGTCCTGTATAGAATGATGAACCTGCACTTGCATTAGGTTTTTGTGTTGCATTTGCTACTCCAAAGGTAATTGCATTAGCTAAGGTTTGCATTGTTATACCCATTCCATAGCGTTGCCAATATCTATTATTTAGATAGCCTTTAGCACCTGCATAACCCTCGCTATCACTTGCTACTGCATTTGTAAGAATGATATTTACGCCTTGTGGGGTAATGATTTCTCTCCATACAATTTGTATTCTATCTTGTCCTATTTCATTGTCATTTTGATAAAAACCTATGACTTTACTACCTCTAGGAATTAATACTGTCCTACCCATGTGTGCGTATATATCTTGTTCTACCTGTGCTGATACTAAGCCCTCAATTTCACTATTGATAGGTGTAAGTAGGATACAAGGTATAAGCTTACCTGCTGTAATTGTGCGATAGAGTTTATGCTCGTTTGTAGCCTCATCTATGTTTTCTTGGTTAGAGAAACTAGAGTCTCCATATTTTGTGGTGCTGTCCTCTTGCATTTGAGTATTGCCTCGCCCTCCTAAATATGAGTCCCTAAATAATTTTCCATAATCATTTACATTACTTGCGTTACCTAATCCCATAGCATTTGCATAATTTACATTAAAGTCATCATCTCCATATTCTGCAAGTAATGGATTTTTTTCCTCAAATGCTTCTAAAAACAACACTTCCATATCTATATTTTGCGGTGTTGTTTTATTGCTATTTGATTTGTTTGTATTATGAGTTGATTTTTTAGCATTTTGATTATTAGTGCTTTGTTGTCTTTTAGGCTGTGGTGCTTGTTTCTTTCTATTAAGCTCTTGCTGTATTCTTTGTTGCTCTTGTAGCATATCTGCTTTTAATGATTGCTGATGTTTTGTGAATGGAATAGGCTTACCTTTTTCATCTAAGATAGTCTTGCCTTTATAATTAGCAAGGTTACCTTGAGAATTAACAAGCATAATGTTGCCCTCACTATCTGTTACAACACGAATAGGTTTGCCATACTCATCTAAGAGAAGTTTGCCATTAGAATCTACTGCATTGCCATTTGAATCTACATAAATAGTTTTACCTAATTTATCTTTTAAAACCTTAATAGGATTGCCATTTTCATCTAAGATGAGATTACCCTCTTTGTCTGTTAGATAGCCATTTGAATCCACTAATATAGGATTACCATACCCATCGTATCCTAAAAACTCTATATTGCCTTTAGCTTTTTTCTGTTGATTAAAGTAGTTATATACATTTTGTTGTGGTTTGTCTTTTTGCCATATATAATCACTAACAGGGAATTTAGTTTTATAGTCATCAAGCAAATAATCTAAATTATCCTTTTGTGAGTTTGTTTGGCTTGGGCTTTTTGCAAGGGGACTTTCTGCAATACCTTGCTGTGTTAAAGCTACACAAAGCACAAATGAAAAAGAAAAGGTTTTTAATGCTTTTGCTTTCATTTCTTTTTCCTTACACAAACATAGGCATCTCCTATGCGTATTGTAAAGTTATCTGCTGTTGTTTCTGCAACGAGATAATCCCCTATAATGCGTGAAGCAATAGGTGAATCCTTTTTATCAACAACTACCCATACCGCTGGCATTTCAGGCATTTTTTCTTTGTCGTATTTAAAATAAGTGAATTGCTTATCGCTAAATACTTGTTCTGCAAATAAAAAGGCATATTTTTTCTTTGTTTTTTGTATATATCTAGTGTCTATATCCTCTCTTTTAATCTTTAGCGAGTCTATTCCATTTCCAATGGTAAGATGGGTTTTCCTATCAAGTTCTATGGCTTTCTTTTTCTCTAGTTCTAATTGTTCTTTTTCCTCTTTAGTATAAGGTGTTTGAATATTTACAATAAGATTTGGTGGATTTTTACTCTTGTAGTCTGTGCTGAATACATAAAGGTTGTAAATCCTCTTATCTTGTGTAAAAATAGTAAGGTTTGTATCTATGCCTATGAGTTTTGGTCGTATAGATAATGCGTTTTCCATGTGTGGTAGTTCTTTGACTTCAAAGCCTATGCTATCTCCAAGTATATAGCCCACAATCTTAGATTCCATAATGATTGTTGAAGTCATTGCATATCGTGTTCTTATTTTAATAGTATGTTCTTTTGGCTTTAATACATTAAGTGTGTTTGAACTATCATCATAATTCTTTGTGAAAAAGTCTAGTTGTAATGCTTTTAAATTTTGTAGGCGATAAGCATTTTGAAGCATTTCTACTTCCTCTTTGGTAAGACTTTCGCCCTCTTTTTTGTTTAGGTTATAATTTGGCATTTTGACATTTTGATGTGCTGGTTTTGCATTGCCTATATTTTTTGAAGTGTTGTTTGCCTTTTCATTTTTATTGATTACAAGACTTGAAGTAAAATCTTTTTGACTAGAGTTCATAAGAGGTGATTCTGCCCTCTTTTTTGATTCTAGTTTGATTTGTTCTTGTTCTCGCAATGAGTCTGCTTGAATTTTGGCTAATTCTTTTGCCATTTCAAGACTCTGTGCTTGTCCTTGTTGCAGTCTTTCCTCATACTTTCTTTGGTCTGCTTCAGTCCATGCGTATGCTTTGTAATGCAGTCCATAAAGTATTCCTGCAAATATGATGATATAGATTAGCTTTTTATGTTTTGCTTTTGTGTTATTATTTTCTGTTTCCATGTGTATTCCTATTGTCTATCATCAAAAATTTCGCTCAAGGCATAGCCTGTTACAACAAATCCGCTTGGATTCTCTGGCACTGAATCAAAGCTTAACTCTTGGTTGATAAAGTCATATTGCAAAGTTGCCCTATATCTCTTTAACAAAGCCCTATTTGAGTTATTACTTCTTGTTTCTGTAATAAAGTCAATGTTTGCCACATTTTTGCTAAGAATGGATAGATTTATAATCTTTGCATTACGATAAACATCTTTTGCTTGATAGATTGAACCATCTTGCTTAACGATTGTTTCAAATAATTCCCATACTTCTTTACTACTTTGTATCCTTATCTTTTCGTATCGCTCTATATCATCAATTCTATTTATGATTTCACGATTCAAAAGATAGGTAGCAATAATGCTTTTCAATAAGGCTTCATCTGCCCTTATATCATAGTTGCCTTGCTCCACTCTTACAAAGTTTGTATCTGCATTTGAGAAAAATACTAAATAGGGTTCTTTTTGCTTCAAAGGCAGTAAAATAAAAAATCCAACGATAAGTAGCATAATAATACCGCTAAGTATGAGTATCCATAAAAACATAGTGGCTTTTATGTTTCTCTCTGTTCTAAAGATATGATTTGGGTCTCTTTTTAAATCTCTATCATCAAACGCCATTACTTATCCTTTTTCTTTTTGTGTAGGTTTGGCATAGGTGTATCTGCTACTTGTGGTCTTATTTCCTCCATATCCATTTTGACAGAGTTACAGGCATTAATTGTAAGCATGATTACAATAAAAAATATGCTTAGGCATTTTTTATACATGAGTATTCTCCATATCCATTTTTACATCATAACAAGCACATGGGCTTTTCTTTGGTGGTTTTAGTTTTTTATTGCTACCACATGCTACAAATAAAAAACCACATAACACTAAAATGAAACAAGTTTTAATTTTCATGTTAATTCCTTTAATATAGATTTGGCTTTAAGCCTTTTAGGTATCTATCACGCCATTCGCTAGGATATTGCTTTTTTAACTCTAGTAATTCATTGACATCATCACTACTACTTGAAAATACCCTTAAATAATCTTTTCCAAGACTTGATAAATTGACATCAAGGATTGCACTGCCTATTTCTTTTTGTTTAAAAAGCACTTGTCTTTTATTTTTACTTGCTTGTGATAAAAAGTTAATCTCGCTACCACTTAGAGATAACTTTGTGTATAGTTGCTCTAATGTTTTTTCATCTTTTGTGGGGAATATAATGTAATTACTCATATTTTCAATAAAAGTGTTTGCATTAGAGATTTCATCTAAAAAATCAAGGTTTTGTAGTCCCATAGTGATAACGCCATTGATTTTTCTAATCTCTACAATCATTTCAATGATTTTATCTCTCATGTTTTTATCATTTAGATAATCTCTTAATTCATCAATCCATATAAAAAGCCTTTATTTGCATTCTTTGAAATGTTTTTTATTTTATGGAATAAATACATTGCACTTAATGCAGATAATTTTTGATTTTTTAGAATAGCGTCCATATTAAGCATTGAAAGTTGTTTATTGAAATTTAAAGCACATTCTTTATTGTCAAATAAACTATTTAGATATTCTTTAAATTGTGCTTTAATATCTGCTGTTGTATCATTTGGAAGTCGCATAGAATCATAGAAGTCTTTAAGGCTTATTATGAGATTACTTTTTTCTGTATCTCTTAATTGCTTTAAAGTAGATGATACAATATCTTTCAAATCATGTTCTGTATCATTTATACCTGCCATTTCACAAAGCCACATGCGTAAAAACATATTGTTTTCATCTGTGTCTTGTAGTGAAAAAGGATTTAATTTAAAGCCACCTTTTTCTAAGTCGTGGTATTCTCCCCCAACAAATTCAGTAAAAGCACACATACCCCTTAATTTATCCATTGCAAAAATATTAATATCATATTTAAAGAGATTGAGTATTAAAAATTGCATAAGTGTGGTTTTACCATAGCCTGCTCCACCTATAACTAGAGTATGTCCTACGCTAGAATTTGAATCGCTATCATGGAAGTTAAAAAAGAATGGACTACCACTTAAATGTTTAAAGGTGGTTATAGGCTGATTACCCCACCTATTTGTTTTATTACCTAAAATATCATTTTCAAAGGTGCATAATGTAGATAACACTCCACTTGTTTGATGTCTCTTTCTAGCATTAAGGTTACTTCTGCTTGGAAAGAAACTAAAAAATAAAGGTTTTTGATTGAGTGTTTCTTTTACAATACTTAAACTTTGTCGCTCTAACAAAGCTTTCATGCTATTTGTTTTTTCGTTTAAATCATTTAAACTTTCTTTAGAGATTAATAAAATAGATAGAGATATTTTTATAATGTTTTCTCTATCGCTTTGCATTAATTGCACTAAGCTATCTAAGTTATTTTGCACCAATTCTACTGCAAAGGTTCTTACTCTTTTTACTTTATTTATTGCCTCTTGTTTGTTTAAAGCTTCGCAACTAAATAAAAAGTAATAATCTGCATTTTCTCTTAAAATACCTGTTGGAATAATGCTTGATACAGATTCTGTTTCATAAGCTTTTACACTAAGAAATCTTGCATAGATTGTTTCATTTGTGTTAGTGTAAAAAATCATATAATCTTTTTTAAACTCTACATCACTTGTCATATAGCAATCAGTGATTAAATCATAACTATATTTGAGTTTTGTTTCACTCATATTAGAATAGGTAGCATAAAGATTTAATAAATCATCACTTTTTAATAGTGTTGGATTAAACTCTGCTAGGCTACCTTTTGCATTCTCAATTACACTATTGAGTTTTGCAACTTTATTCTTATATGATTGTGTTTTATTTTCACTCTCTGCTCTCTCCTCTGTTAAAGCACGCTTCTTAGATTCAAAAAAGCCTGTAATTCTTTTTGTCTTGGTAGAGAAAATGAGATAATAATTTATTTTATAAGCTTTTGTGCCATACTCCCATTTCTTTATAATAGCTTCTGCATACTTATTATTGATTTTACATTCACGCATTTCTAAATCAATCAATTCTTTTTTACAAAAGATATTGACTTCAATGCTTGAATCTAATGTATTAAAAAATTGTGAGCGTGCTTGGGCTAAATCAATTTCCCTTGCTTGTGTGATACTTGCATAACTTACGCCCTCTAATTTCATTGCAACACATAAGTTTCCATCTCTTGTAACAAGAATGTTGTCATCTAATTTACATGCAATATTATTTTCATAAGATAAGCTATATACTAATGGTTCTTTTATGAAAATATTCTCAAAAAATCCAAGCACTTTATTGACATTATCTGTAATTATCTCTCTAAAAGATTTTTTATCTTTTTTATTCTTTTTAGTTGGTTTAGATTTTTTTATATCAACTAAAACTTCATGCTTTTTGTTTGGATAAGTTTCATAACTTGCATGAAAAACTTGATTTGTGTTTTCTGTATAGCTGGTGTTATTGATTGTGCTAGTATGTTCTATATTGCTTGTATCATCTGCATTGCTTGTATCAGTGTTATGAATATTATTGGTATCAATGTTATCATTGCTTGTATTGTTGTCAATGGTGCTAGTGTTAATAGGATTATTACTTGTATCAGTTTCAATGTGTAAGCTAGTATGAGTGGCATTGCTATCTGTATCAGTAATAATATTATCTGTATCACTTGCATTACTTGTATCAATATTTTCTGTTGTGCTAGTATCAATAATATTTTCTTGTATTTCAACTTGAGAAATGTTATTGTTGCTAGTATCATTAGTAATACTTGTATCAGTGTTATGAATATTATTGGTATCAATGTTTTCTACATTACTTGTATTAATAAACTCATTTTTATTGTATGTCAGTAATTGCAGTTCTGGTGTGTTATTTTGCAATACAATAACATTAATAGCATTGTTGTCGATACTTGTTTGTTCTGTGCTACTTGTATCATTAACAATACTTGTATCAGTATTATGAATAATGTTGGTATCAATAATTTCATTGCTTGTATTGTTATCAATAATACTAGTATCAATAATATTGTTACTTGTATCAGTAGTGGTATTGCTTGTATCACTTGCATTATTTATATCAGCAGGGCTGTTTATATTGATAGGAATGTTACTCGTATCATCAGCGTATGTTATGCTAGTATCAATATCGTTGTTACTTGTATCAATAACAATATGTGTGCTAGTATTATCGGTATAACTTGTTTCAATATCATTTTCTGCTTCACTCATGCTTATAGGATTTGTTAAAGCATGTTTTTGCAAATCAATCACTTCTTTATTGTAAGAAGTATTTTTAGGGTTGAATTTATTTTTTTTAAACAATTTTTTTAAAAATGGTTTCTTAGGCATAATAAACCTTTTTAAAAGAATTTTGAAAACTAACTGCTATGATGTCGTATATATCATCATCAAAATATTCAAGTATTGCTAATGTTATAGCTAGAATAAAAGTTGCAATAAGTCCATAAAAAAGAAAAAGAATAAAGCTTGTTACTCCAAACAAAAGCACTAATACCCATGCGTTGCGAGATAAGCCTCTTATTTTGTCTTTTTTTGTGATTTCTCTTATATTGCCAACTTCAATCATTGCAAACTTCCTTTTTCTAATCTATAAATGCTCGTTGTCCTAAATTTGTAATGCCATACAATGCACCAAGAGCTACTAAAGCACCGATTAAAACTTTTGAATTTTCTTTAAATGTATCAGGCTTAAATACAAAAATAAATCCAACAATACATACATATACAATACCCACACTTGCAATTACGGTGTTAAGCACTCCCATTACAGTGCTTGCTGTGCCTTTTAATTCTGTCTTTACTTGATTTCCAAGATTTGCAAAGTCTGCAAATGCAAAAGGTGAGTAAAGAATAAAGCAAATCAAAGAGAGATAAAACTTATTTACTCTCTCACAAAAATGTTTCATTTCACTTTTTATTTTGAGAAAACATTTTCTTAACATGAAAAATCCTTGTATAAATTTTCGTGCAAAGATAATGAAAATTATGGAATAAGTCAAAAAATATATAATTAAGAAAGAATTAAGTTTTTTGTATGAGTGTTGTGATTTTTTGTTGCTATAAAAATGAAAATTTGAACGCTTATTTTTAAAAAAATGAAAACTTTTTTCAACTTTTTTCTAAAAAACTGAAAAAATATATCTTTTTGTTTCAAATGCCCTGCCACACGATATTTTCCCCTATATTTGTCAGCACAAAAGGGTTATCCTGCCGATAATTTTGTGCTACCAAATAGAGTATTTTTTACTTCATAAATTATCACACTTTATTTTTAAAAAAAATATTCTGTTTTTTTCTAAAAAAATAATTTTATTTTGATTTTTCTTGTAGAATTAATTTGTATTTATCAAAAAAAATATTTAAGGTATGTATCACAATGCCACGACAGCCTTACGAACATGTTGAAAAAGTTTTAGCTGATTTTTTTAGCGATGAGGAACTTAGAATACAAAAAAGATTTTACAAAGAACCTCCAAAAAAAATTGCTAAACCTGCAAACTTGTCTTTACTAAAAAAGGATAAAAGATTTTCTAAACAATCTGTTGTGAAACTGCTTTCAAACTTGACTGCAAACGGTGCTTATAATGCAATCAATTATATTATACGACATAGCCCTTATGATTATGCTATTGATGAAAATGGAATGAGAGTTAGTGCAAGTGAAGTGTTAAAAGATTGGCAAAAAGATTTTAGCTCCAAGCCTAATTCCAAAGAAGCATGGCATTTGTGTTTTTCTATGAGAGAAGAGGTTAATGCTGAAAATATTTATGCTTTGCAACAAAGTGTTAATGACTTATTGCAAAAACATTTCCATGAATATAAGTATGTAAAAGTCTTACATATACACCAAAATAATCCACACATACATGTAGTAATTAATAAAAATAGTATGCTAACACATAAAAAACTTCATTTTAAAGATAAAGATAGCATTAAAAATTTTTTCAATGAAATGCGAGATGATTTTGCGGATTCACTCAATTATCATGGCGACTTAAATTATCATAATGCCTATAAGTTTGAAAAGACAAATATCTTAGAAAAAATTGATAGGACAAAGCAAAAAGAAAATAGACATAGCTATATGGATACCATATCTCAACTTAGTAAAGATAAAGATATTATTGCAAACAGAAAAGAAATGTTGCAACAAAAGATTAATAACGCACAGAGTGATATAAAAGAATATACAGCTAAAAAACAAGACTACATACAGCAATTAAAAATTATAACCGCTTATGAAAAAAATTACTCTAAATATCAAAAGCTAGATTATAAAACTAAACAACAATACAAAAGCTTATTAAACTCTATAAAAGAATTAAATATAGAGTTAAAATCTGCATACAAGATTCAAAATACATATAAACAAGAGATATATCAGCTCAATAGGGCTATAAATAATCTTGGTTTTGATTTTATGAAACATAGAAATCAATTTGCAAAAGATATTAACAATGATTATTCAAATGTCCTTGCAAAAAAAGCATATTTAGACTTTGTGATGAAGCATAAAAAATATGCAACAAGAGAACAGCTTCATATAGTTAATGATATACAAAATGAGATTAGAAAAAATACACAAGATATTACACAATCTATTGCTTTGCAAAATGAATTAGATAATGCCCTATTGCAACATTTAGGCGTAAAATCAACAAGTAAATCGTTAATATTTACACAAAAAGACATAACAAAGAAACTGCAAGTTTTACATAGCATAGATAAAAATAGCATGATTGATACAAAACTACTTGATGATTATAAGAATACATTGCAAACAAATAATATTGTAATTGATAAAATCATTAATGATAAGATATTGCATTATGAAAGTATCTTTAATGATGAAGCAAAAATAAATCAACATCACATAAAAACATTGCAATACTATTTTAAAGAATTTCAAAACCTTACAAGCTATTTAGATTCTAAAGCAGATGATAAGATACACTACAAGGAACAACAATTAAGCGATTTTACACTGCTACAAACAAAAATCAATAGTTTCTTTGTAGAACATGAAAATGAAGTAAAACAACAAGAAAAAGATTTAGAACAACAGCAATACTATACTGACTTTATTGAATGGTATATCATTGATAGAAAAATGAGAAATATAGATTATATGCGTAAATCATTGCATGATAAATACAAGAATAATACTTTGCATGAGTATTTAGAAAAATATGATAATACTGCCTTAATAGATTATAAAGTGCATTTGCGATTGTTAGAAAAAGAAAAAGAGAAACAAAAAGCAAATACACAAGAAAATACCCTTAATAAGAAAGGGCTTGAGAGATAGGGATTATTTAAAAACATTACATAGACTTGCTTTTTAAATCATATTTATCATTGGCTATTTTTATTGCTTTCATATTCTAGTTTGCTAATAGAATCTATTAAATCTACACTTTTAATAGATAGGTTTATAATTCTTAAAAGCAAGTCGTAGATATAGCGAGAGCCATTAAAGAGATTTGGGTCATTTTTGATTTTAGCTTTATTACTTGTTTTTTCTATATCTATGATTTGGAATCTCTCTATTATCCAATCAATAGCACTTTTTTGATTTATCACATAGCTATAAGCTCTTGGTGGAATGTTTGTAATAGTGAGATTCTCATTGTAGTAAATCTTAGTTGTATCGCTTTTATCTTTTGTTATTTTCTTTACATGAAAATAGGAATCTTGTTGTGAATCTATAAATAAATCATTTGTGTTGTATTTAAATTTCTCGCCATTTTCATAGTTTAGGTGTAATTGTGCTAACTCTTTGCCTAGATTTGAGAGTTCTCTAAAATGTTTGCTAAAAGGCACTCGTGGAGAATCTTTGCTTAATTCTGCTTTATATTTGGCTAAAAAGATTCTATGATTAAAGATTGCGTAAATGTAGTAAAAAATATCCTCTTCATTTATGCTTTTATCATTATAGTGTTTTTGAAACTGCTCTAATCCCCATTGAGTGATAGCATATCCTCTTTGCTCTTTGCCCTCTAAGTCTGGTGTGTAATAATAGAGTGGATAGGCATGACAACTTGTTAAAATGCTTTGGTCTGGTATTGTATCCAGTACGAAAGCATGTGAATCTGCTATACAAATAACTATGTTTTTAGAATCTGCTTTTGGGTAAATTTGTTTTAATTTATACTGCTCTTTATTCCAAGTTTTATCGTAATATATATAAGATTTTACAAAAGGTCGATAAGTAGCAATTCTTACTTTAGATTCCATAAAATCATCAGTTTTTCCATTTCTAATAAAAATATTTTTTAGCTTTCTATCCCAAGCAATTTTACTTTCATCAGTAGTGATTTCTTTATCTGTTAGCATTTTATAAAGCTCACTATAATCTATATCTTTATGCTGTTCTTTAAAGGCATTTCTATTAAAGTTTGCTAGATTCTCTTTATAAGTAGCAATACATTTTTGCATAGAATCTTGCAGCGTAGCTTTATCAAAATTCCATACCCAAGAATCTCTCCCACTTAAAAAACCATTTGAGTTGATAGAAAAAAGTGTTTTTATGCTTTTATCTTTTTTATCTTGTTTTAAAGGCAGTAATGTATAGAAATGTTCGTTTCTTTGATTTATCCAATCTCCCCTTTCATTTGGTGTGATATTGTAAAAATCTATATTTTCTATATCCTTTTTTTCTGTTAAAAAACTTAACTTTTTATCTCTATCCCAATAATCTCCCACCTCAAAATAATGTAGTTTAGAATCTTTTGGTTCTCTGCTTTTTACTAAAAAGATTAAGGACACATTTGCACGAGAGCCACTATCAAAGATTCCATCGCCCTCTTTCTTTCTTAGCTCCCCTTGTGTTCGTGCATTACCCCTTAAATTGATAATATAAATATCCTCAAACTCTTTAAAGAGACATTTTCTAAAGCCATCGGCACTTTTAGAATCAATAAAACTACCATTTACTACAAAACTAATTATCCCCCATTTATCTTGCTCCCTTAATATTCTATCACTTGCCATTCGTATAGATTGTATTAAGGTATCTCTTGTAGTTTTACCAGTAGCCCCCTTGTTTGCTGAAAGGGTAGAATATTTATTATAAATATGTGTTTCTAGTTTTGGGTGTGGATAGTTTGCGTTATTATCATTTTCACTATTTGCTCCGCCTGAATAGGGTGGGTTACCGATAAAAACTCGTATAGATTCATTTTTGATAATTTCTTGTGTTTCTTTATTTTTTAATAAATCTTTATAATACTCACTAAATAAGCCATAGTCGTGTTCTGTTTCTAAATAATTTAGTGAATCTGCTAAGGCTATATGTGAGAATTGAGAAAAGCTAGAGTCTCTATCTTGTGCGATTTGAGTTATATTTATTAGGGCAATATAGTAAGCTAGAATGTTTATATCTTGTGCGTAGATTCCATGATTATATCTATCATGCAAACTTTTAGAATCTATTAGCTCATTTTCTTTACTTAAAAGCCTTGCTATAAATGCACCTGTGCCAGTGAAAGCGTCAAAGATTTTTACCTTTTTATCATTAAAGTCTGTATTGAAATGTCGCTTTAAAAGTGTATTTGTAGATTTAAGTATAAAGTCTATGACCTCAATAGGTGTATAGACTATACCTAATCTTTCACTTTGCTTTTTAAAGGCTGTTTTAAAAAAGGTATCATATAAATCTTTTATTAGCCTTTGTTTGTCGCTCTCTGTTTTTGCGATTTCTACATTTTCTTTAATACTTGTATAGAGTATGTGTAAATCTTTTAATTCCTCATTTTCTAAGCCTAAGCTCTTTAGTTTAGTGAAAGCAGAATCTAGGGAATTGCCTATTGGATTATTACTCATAGCTTCACCAAAGATTGTATCAAAAATAGGCTTTGTAACGATATGAGAAGCTAACATATCAATAGATTCTGTTTCTTTGATATTTGCGTGTATGGTTTCTCGTAAAGATGCTACAAATTCGCTTAAAATGTTTGGATTTTCTTTAAAATAGGCATTTAATCGTATGGTTAAATCTTTCACTATTTTACCTGTTTTAGCTGAAAAGGAAGCCCAATAATGTTTATCGCCTAATTTTGTTGGCAAAACATTGTAGATAGAATCTGCTATATCATTGAGTGAGCTTTGGATTTCAAATAAATGCTCTTGTATATGTTTTTTTGCCTCTTTATCTTTGATTTCTTTGTCTTGGTCGCTTTTTGTAGGCTTTGTGGTTGGATTTGTCTCTAAGCTTGTATTATCACTTAGCATAGCGATTTTAATCTTTTCTTTAAAGACTGCTTCGCTTACTAAACTTTCATCATGGCTTCTTAAGGCTTTTAGAATATTCCATATATTTCTAAAGTTTGTATTATTTACTGCTGAATCTAGATTCTTTAACTCTGTTTCATCAAGCGATACTGGTAAGATAATATAGCCTACTTCTTTATTTGGTGCTTTTCGCATTACACGACCTACTGCTTGGATAATATCTACCATAGCTGAACGACCATCAAAGAATACAACAGAATCTAGGGCAGGAATATCTACACCCTCACTCAAACATTTTGCATTTGTGATTAACTCGCAAATACTCTCTTTTTCTTGGTCTAATTGGCTTAATTTAGTAAATCTTGTATTGGCATTCATTGTGCCATCTATATGGTCTATATTTATTGTGTGAGACTTTGTCTTTTTTCTCATCTCTTCATCATAGCATTCTATAATGGTTTGAAAGCTCTCTTTTATATTTTTAGAGGTAGCTATATTTCTACAAAAGTTTAATGCTCTTTTGCTTGGTATATTATCACTTTGTGTTTTATATTCTGTATCCTCTTGTATGCTAGAATCTAATGTCATTAAATCACTTTTTACAAGCCCTTTATGTGTGCCTATGATTTTACAAACAAAGTCTAAATCTACTAATTTCTCATTTAGCCTATTCATACCTTTTTCTTTAAGCTTTGCAATAGCTTGATTTGCTACTTGTGCGTATGTTTCTTTTTTTAAGGTTAGAATGATAACTTTATAATCAGTTAATAAGCCCTCTTTGACAGCTTTATCAAAGCGTATCTCATAAATAGTTTTTCCAAATATCGCTTCATCATCCATTGAAAAAACTTCATTATCTTTCTCACTTGCCTTTGCTTTCTGTCTATCACTATAAATCTTAGGTGTGGCAGTCATGTAGATTCTGCGTTTTGCATTTACATGTGTATCATCGTGGCATAATATAAAGGCATTTTTCTGTGTATCTTGTAGATCTTGCCCTTTTATCTTAGTTGTATAAAGAGAGCCGACACTTCTGTGTGCTTCATCGCAAATGATTAAATCAATTTGTGGAAGTTTATCTTTAGAATCTAATTGCTGTGCTTTTTTAATCTGCTCTATAGATTGATAAGTGCTAAAAATAATAAATCTCTCATTATTTTCTTGTGCTTTTTTATAAGCCTCTATAATATCTTGTGGATTTGTAGATGGTTTTTTAGGAAGCTCTTTTATATCTAAATCATCTTCCCCTTTTGCAGCTGTGCTATCAGAGCAAACTATACAAGCGATAAAATTTTCACTTTTTTGTATAGCGTATTCTCTAAATGTCTGCCCTACTAATGCTATGCTTGGGGCTAAAAATAAAATAATTGAATTTTTAGAATCTGTAAGCGTTTCTGTAATTTTTAGAGAAGTAAAGGTTTTACCTGTGCCACATGCCATAATGAGCTTACCCCTTGTATTACTAGGGTTATTAAAATATTCTTTTACAGCATTTAGGGCTTCTTGTTGGTGTGGTTTTGGCTCTTTCTTAGCTTGTATTTCTAATTTATTTTTTGTAGGGTCAAACTTATCCCAATCTATACTTGATTGTAAAAAATCTTGTAGTGTGATTAATTCTATTGGAATCTTTTTAGAAATTTGTGCGATAGTATTTGATACTTCAGAGCTTATATCTGTTGTAGTTATAAGAATACCTTTTTTAAAATAAATATCCCCCACACCACTTTGTAATAATGAAAAATATGATTCAAGGTCGCTTAATTGCAATTTATTCTTAGTGTAAAATTTACATTGCACCGCAATAAAATCATTCTCTTTTGTCTCAATAACTATATCAATACCAGTGTCTTTTTTCTTATCTCTATATTTCCAATCAGTCCATAAATCAATACTTTTATATTCGCCTTGCGTATCTCTTTCACGCAATAAATGTGTAGATAGCTTTTCAAAAATGCTACCCTTTGTGCGATTATTCATAGCTACATGACTTATTTTTTCTAAAATTACTTGAAATTGGTTCATAAATAAACACCTGTTTTAAGAATCAACAAACAAAAAACATTATTTGCTTGAGTTCTTCACTCTACTCCATTTCATCTTTTTGTTATCGAATATTCTGCCCTGCAATAATAAGCATATTTATCTTGTTGGAGATTGCAGATTGTCAAATAAAAAATGTATTATAAAATAAAATCACATGTTTATTACATATTTTTGTATTTATCAAATACTTTAAACTTGATAAACTCTGCGATTTTCATATCATATTGTTCTGCCATTGCCCTTAGCTTTTTACTTTCTGCTGGAGTGCAGTAGAAACCATATCTCTCTGTGCTTTTTTTCTCTTTATCTTTTAGTGGTGCTCCATATCTTTTCTTTGAAGTCTCACCCTCTGCATTTTCGATAAATGTTTCTATATCATTTGCCTTTTTTGTCTTTCTTTCTAACTCTACACTTTTAAAAGTGTTTTGTCTTTGTTGATTAATGTCTTTAATACCCATTGTATTTCCTTTCTTATTTAAATACTCTGCTATGTTTTCCTATACGCAATGCTATTAGTTCTAAGACTTCTTTGTCTTGCCTATAAATTAAAACTAAATCAGGTTTTATATGGCAATCTCTAGCACCTGCTAAATCCCCACTTAAAGCATGGTCTTTATATTTTGGTTCTAAAGTCTCATTATTGCAAAGTCTCTCTAAAACCTCCATAGTGTGCTTTAAGTCTTGTGGATTTAATTTCTTTGCTTCCTTAGTAAATCTTTTTGTTAAATGAAGTTTATACATACTAGATTATGCCCTCACTTTCAAATGCCTCTTTGACACTATTGTAAGTTTTAAGAGTGCCATTTTTTCTTTGCATTTCTGCTTCTTGCATGTCTTGCAGTATTTGCTTTTCAAATTCTTTTGGATAGCCATTTTCTGTATATTCTAACTCACTTTCTATCCCCTGCCTACTCTCACATATTTCAATATCTGCATGTATTTCACTTGCTAAATCTTTGAAATTCTTTACAAACTCTTGCTTTACATTCTTAATGACTAAAGTCATGTTATTTCCTTTCTTTAATGTATTTTATAAGTAGCCCATCTTGCTAACTTATTTGTTCGCTCATACTCATTGCCTTAATCTCACATAATAACTCATCATAAAACTTGATAAAATCACTATATGCCCTTTCACTCTCATTACAAAGCTCTGTAATGCCTAAACCTAAACCTGTTGCATTTCTATATGCCTCCCTTTCATAGATAACACTACTCATAAGCTTGAGATTATCTAAATCTTTTTCACTTATGTATATTTGCAAGTCTTTAACTTTATTTATCAAAAATGGATTAGGACTTGCCTTATTAATCAATATTAATGTTTTTGCATGTGGATTCATAACACTAATTTCATCACATATTGTTATCATTCTATCAAGCACTGCAACATCATATTGACTTGGTATTGTTGGCACAATAATAATATCCGCAACAACTAAAGCTTGTCTCATCTCTTTAGAATCTCTACCACCTGTATCAATAACAATACAATCATATTTTTTCTCTAGATTCTTAATCTCTTTTGTTAATCCATATCCTGTTCTCTGCAATGAATTAAACAAAAACTCATGCTCCGCATTTGTCCTTATGTCTATAAAGGCTTCTGTGCTTCTTTGTGGGTCTATAATCTATAAGCAACACTTCATCGCCCTCTTGTGCTAATTTAATAGCAAGATTCACACTCAAAGTAGTTTTACCACTGCCACCTTTTTCATTTGCTATTGCAATAACCATTTGAAATCCTTTTAAATAAATTTAATAGATAAAGCAATAAATAAGATAATATTATACCACATTTTATTGCTTATATATCTATTAATAAGCATTTTTTAAGAGTGAAAAATACATTTAATTAGCATTAAATTTATGTTTTTTATTTTCTTATTTATATATTAATTATCATTTAATATATTGTATATTATCTCATATTTAATGATATCTAAACATTAAATTAAAGAATAATAAAAACTAAAATTTAGCTATTAAAACGCATAAAAAGCATTTATTAGCATATTAATTAATCATACTATCAATCTCAAAACACATAAAAACGCTTATTAATAGATACCAAAGCCCTACAAGGACTTTGTGTTTAAAAAGGTGTATGTTGAACTAAACTAAAAAACTAGGGCGGGTGGCATGTGGGGATTCCCCTACGCCCCCCTATGCAATGGTGGGCTTCTCTCCTTTGCAATGACTGCCTTTATAACCCTTTTTTCAATTACACTATTAAAGCTATTTATATGCTTGTAGTCTGTAAAGCTTTTATGCTGTTTATGTGATAAAGATATATCTTTCATGCTAAAAGCTAGTAATGGTTTCCTTTTAGCTTTTAAATCTAGTTCTTGTTTAGATTCTGTGTTCTGTAAAGATTTGTTAGAAAAATCTTTTCTTGCAATAGATTCTGTGTTTTCTTGTTTGATTGCTTCAAAGATTACTTCTTTCAATTTTTCTTTTAACACTTGATTATTTGCTATGCCATTATATGCTTGTGGATATGTCATTGTAATATCTATAAAATGTAATTTAAAAATCTTTTCAAATTCTATTTTTGCTTCTCTTTCATCATGCAACGATTCTATAAGTTTAACATGTTTGCTTATATCATCTTTTAAGCACATAAGCTTTTCTATTGTGTCTTTATCTGTGATATTAGCTTCTTTGGTAATAGATTGCATGTCGTTTATATATTTGTTTTCTATGTTTGTATTAAACTCTGCTTTATCTAATTGTGTTTCATTGTCTTTAATGCTAGATTCTGTGTTTTCTGTATTAAAGTCTGCTTCTGTTGGCTCTGTGTCTGTTTCTTGCATATTTGTATCTATGCTAGAATCTGCTATGCTTTTATCATAAACAATATTATTTTCTCTTTCAATTTGATTAATGCAAAAATTAAAAAAGCTACTTTCTAATAGGTCTTGTCTGTCTATTTCTGCTAGGATAGAATCAAATATTGCAAATACATGTTTCTCTTTATTTTCTTGTAGTTTTTCTAATTGTTTTTCTATATCATAATCACTATGACTACAATAAGAAAAAATAACATTTTCTTTTAAGTCTGTATCTATACATTCTAAAAAGCTAGAATCTACTTCACAAACACATTTGCAAGTATTATCTTTTTCGCTTATAAAATAAAACTTATTTTTTACTTTATACATTATCCTATTTTCTCCATTGTTGCAAAAAATTGTGTCTCTTATATACTTTGTCAATGTATTGTAAGTCTTTGCAATGTTTTCTACTTTCATGCTGTATCCTTTCTCTTTAAACTTGCATTATTTAATTATTGGCATTTCTACTATGTCAATGGTATTTTCTAAGTCGTGCTGTATAATCCCATAAGGGTTTATATCATCTTTAAAATACCATGTTGCTTCTTTCTTTGTGTCTAGTGTTATCATTGAATTTTTGCTTGTTTGCAATGCGATTGTTACCCCTTTAAGCTCTGTGCTGTCTATATTCTCTCTTTGCTTTGCAATTCTTGCATTACCTATTTTTGCTGTTATGAGATTGTCTTTAAACTCAATAACCATTTTTGAAAATCTATCAAATAATGCAAGTTTGCTAAATTCACTTGATAATTTGGCTTTATATGTGTATTGGAATTTATCATATATGTTTTTATAATCTACATATTTTTTAAATCTTTCTACTTTACCGCTTATAATCCCTTTATCGCTTTTATACATGATTTCTACTTCATGTTCTTTTATGTTTGCATTAAAGGATATTTCTCCACTTTTTTTACTGCCTACTTTGATTAAGTTTTTAAGGCTGTAAAAATCAAGGTTTAACTCATCGCATTCTAATTGGCTATTATTACAATACACTTTAACTAGCACTTTGCTATCTGTAAAAATTACATATTCTTTTGTGATATGCAATGTTTTATATATGCTGTTAAATTCATTTTTGCTTACTTTCCACTGAAAAATTTTTGTCGGTATAAAAATTTGCATGTTTTAATCCTTTCTTGTTGTTTCCATATTTTGCAAAAAATCTATTATTTGGATAGCTGTATCATGGTAAAAATATCCAAAATCATTTATTGAATGCCATTTAAAGTTATCTTTGTCTTTTATTGTTTCTCTCCCTTTGTATGTAAAATAAAATAATCCTGCCCTATAATCATAGTAGGTTCTTAACTTGCTTTTTTCAAAGATAACTTCCTTTATACCTTTATAAAAGCTACTTAACTTTTTTCTTTCTGTTATAAAATACTCTATGTCTTTAATTAACTTGTCTCTTGCTTTTTTGTCTAATCTTTCTTTGTGGCATATACTCATCTGTTAATCCTTTCTCTTGTTAATTTGCTTCTTTAAGCTCGTTTAATATGCTTATAAAGTTTGTATAAACATATTTACTCATCATTCCCTTTTTATGTAGCCTTATTGAGTCGGTTTGCAATAAAATATTATCTAGGTATATTTCTCGCATGATTGGATTTTTAAAACTCTTTACACTCTCTTGCATTCTTTCTTTAAATGCTTTTATAATTTCGTTTTCTTGTTGCCTTTTTGTCAATATTTGCATGTGTTTATCCTTTCCTTTTTAAACACTTATTTATTTTTTAATTACTATTAATTTAACACTTAATAATAATTAAAAAAACTTCTTAATCTCTGCCTTGCGTAGCAAGGCAACTATAACAAATAATTCTTTTCCGCCGATTTTTATGCGTTTTTCACCTTTTCAAAATGTCTAATAATTTCTACATTTTCGCCCTTTCTCTCTATTTGTAAGCTTTCATTGCAATTAAAAATCATTGCATGATTAAAGCCTGTGCTATTTAGTATGTATTCCGCTTTTTTCAAAGCTTCTTTTGTTTCTTTGATATTAAGCTGTAACATGAAAATGGTTTCTAGCGTTGTATTGTTGATTTCATTCCATATTTTTATAGAATAAAATTCGGTTTTGCCATATTCAAAGTCTGTTGGCTCGGCTTGTCTTTCTAAAAAATCAAGCTTGTTTTGCTCTAAAGTATCTTTTAACCTTTCTAGCTCTTGGTTTATGCTTTTAATTACCTTTTCTTGCTGTAATATGCCTACTTCGCAAAATTCATTTGAAAAAATGTTATCTAGTGATTGCATAGAATCCATTATGCTAGATTCAATTACTTCATATTGTTGCATGTCTTTTTCCTTTCTTTTGGTTTCATTACTCTATTTCTACGATTTCATCAGCTTTGTAAAATTCAAGTGATGAAAACTCGTTTTTATCATTAACTAACATTTTTTCTTTATGGATTGTTAGTTCTGTTATGTCGCTGTCTTTGCTATCCAAAAATATACGATTATTATTCCTTGTAAAATGTTCGTATATTCTTTTTTTGCTGTCTCTGTTGTCTAGCTCCGCTTCTTTGTATGTCTTTGCTAGATAGTTAATCATATCTTTTAAGCTTATGCTTACAAAAACTCTACTGCGTGTAAATCCGCTGTAATATTCGCCTTGTAATTGTTCTGCTACAAAACAATCTATAATTTGATATTTTGTTCTCATGTGTTTTACTCCTTATTTGGTAATATACACATTATGTTTTTTAAATGTTCCCTTGTTATCTTTAATATGTCTATATTTTGAGATTCTGCCCTTGTCCTTGCTAACTCGCTGTTAATTAACTCGTTAAGCTTTTGTGCTGATTCTTTTTGATATGTTGGGTAAAGCACTGATAAGCAAAAAATAATATCCTTTTCACAAAATAGCTTTTTTAAAATCTGCATTGAATAATCATTTTGCATTACATTGCATATATAAAAAATAGTTTTCATTTTGTCCCCTTTATGCT
This sequence comes from Helicobacter bilis ATCC 51630, assembly GCF_000686565.1. Classification (GTDB taxonomy): domain Bacteria; phylum Campylobacterota; class Campylobacteria; order Campylobacterales; family Helicobacteraceae; genus Helicobacter_A; species Helicobacter_A bilis. Next base: position 6,251 of record NZ_KK365989.1, on the reverse strand, counting down.
TCTGTTTCGCTGTCTTGTGATTCTAAATCACTTTCGCTTATTTCATAATCCATTAATTCACTTGCTAAACTTAGTAAATATCCCTCAATGATTCTATGTTTTGCCCTGTCTGGTTGATTTAAAATCTCTGTAACGCTCATTTCTATAAAATCTGTTTCGCATTCATTGCAAAGATTATCAAAATATTCACTTATCTCTTTTTCGTTTTCATCATAGAATTTTTCCGCTGTTGCATACCAACATAACGCATGCCCTGTGCTACTTATGGGATATTGCAGGGTTTCTAGCTCATCTCTCAAAAAATCAAAATCTAGCTCTTGACTCTCTTTTTTCTTTTCTAGCTCTTTTATCATCTCTGCCCTTTCTTGCTCTGTGCCAAAATGTGAATAATTTTTTATGTTGTGTATTTTTTATCACAATCTAACCTTTGCAAACTCAATAGAATGGGATAATTATCCGCTATCATTTCTAATGCTTCCGCATTTAATCTTAAATCTTCATTTTCTAAAACTTCACTTAGTAACATTTTTTTATCCTTTCCTTTTTAAACACTTATTTATTTTTTAATTACTATTAAATTAACACTTAATAATAATTAAAAAAACTTTTTAATCTCTGCCTTGCGTAGCAAGGCTACTATAACAAACAATTCATTTACGCCGATTTTTTTAGCGTGGGCTTACCACTTAACAAGCCCTTGTTTATGGTCGAGTCCGACTCTGTGCTTCTCGTTGGCGTTCTTAATAATCGCATGTTTTAGCCCTGTTTCACGCATTAAGATTAAAGCGGTTTGCTCGGCTTCGGTTAGATTCTTGGTTGCTGTTTCCACGCTTCCTACACTAACAAGCGTATATAATGTTCCTTGTTCTTGTTGAAGTAGTGTAACTTCGTAAAATTCTGTTATAGGCTCTTGTAAGCTGTCAATAGCTCGCAAGTCTCCGCCCTTTGCTCTCTCTAGTGTTTTGATGTGTTGTTGTAGCATGTTATTCCCCTTTCTTGTTGTCTAACAATACGCAATGTTTAGCATTTATGCACTTTTCAAAATAGCATGTTATAGGCTCTTGTTCTTTTACATGTTTTAGCAAGGCTTGTATGTCATTATGCTTTTTAAAGCTTTTGCGGTTTGATATAAAACTAATTTTATTTGCTTCTATTGTCCCAAACTCTACTAACTCGCCTTTAAAACTGCTTTGGCATAAAAACACACATAAGGCGGATTTTAAGCCCGTTATGTTCCTTTTGTGTGATGAAATAGCGTTATAATATGTTGCCCCTGTTGCCCTGTTTGTCTGCCTTGTCGCATAAAATTTTGATATTTTCATTTTGCCCCCCCCTTATGCTTTCTTTCTTAGCCTAATTTCGCCTTTTATGATTGCTTGTAGTAGCTCCATGTTGCTATAATCAACTGCTATTTCTAAGGCGTCCGCTAATGTAGAATCCGATTCGCAATTAAAAAAACTTGCCATGCTGTCATAATAAGGGTTTAAAAGCTCATTTAAGTCTATATTATAGCCGAGTCTATTTAGTATGCCTTGTGCCTTTTCTAAAGTGTGATTAATAGCTAGGTAGCAAATATCTACTTTTTCATAATCTGTAAAAATTTCACTTTCTAGGCTTTCGTGGAATAAATCCGCTAATTTGTCGGCGGTCTCGCTCTCGTGGTAGATTCCGCTTAATATCTCCAATGCCTTGTAAATGTCGCCATATCCAAAGGGGCAAATTTTTGTTAAAAATCTGTCAAAGGTGTAATTACTGATTTCTTTTTTCATATTAGCCCCCTTGTTGTTAGCTCCGCTTTTATAAACTCAAAAAAGCCATTTTTTAAAGCTTCTTTTAGCTCCGATTCGCCCATGTTCTCTAGCTTTGTTTCAAGCAGTGCGGTTTCGTTTTCTTGTATTTCTTGCTCGTGCTTATCTCTTAATAGCACATTAACAAGGTTTTCTAAAGTGTAAAAATCATTATAGCCTAACATTGTTTTAACCTTTCAAGTAAAATTAAAAGGTTATTGAAGTATTAAGGGGTTAAAGTGTGGTTATTTTTGCTTTTGCTCTTGTTTGCTCTTTCTTGTTTCAATGTCTTTAATGTCTTTATAAGCTTTAAATACAAAAATTAAAGGCATTGCAAATAACATAATTAAAGGCGGTATTAATAAAATTTCTTGATTCATGGTTTTAGCTCCTTTCATTGTCTTTGATTTTGCTTATACATTCATAAGAAACAAAACCGCATGTAATAGCACACATAAAACAAACATAACAAGCAAGTAATACTAACATGCTATAATCACTGCTTGTGTAAATATATGCGATTAAACCCGTGCTAATTGTAGCACAAAATAACATTAACGACTTGAAAAAATCGCTTAAGCTTTTATAATATTCTTTCATACTGCCAAACCTTAGCAAAAAAAGCTAAAAGCATTATAACCTATTTTAACATTAATATTTCAAATAACCCTTAGAATCTAAAGAGAAACAAAAGGCTAAAAAAAAACTTGACTTTATTTTTTAATCTAGCTATAATGTCGCTTGATTTTGTTTCTTAAAGTCAATTTTGATTTTATCTATATTAGCAGTATAGTTAAAATCGCCTTTTAACTTCCTTTCTAAATTCATGCCATAATTATAACAAAATTTCAAAAAAAAGTCAATACAAAAAGCCCTATTTTACGCATTTTTTTATATTTTTTTAGCACTTTTTTAACGATTTTTTCATGTTATTTTTTATAAAAAAGTTATGATTTTTATAACCTATTTTATGCCCTTTTATGCTGTATAACATACAAAGCTTTTAAAGGGGGTTTTAAAGCTCGTTAGCAGTAGTCCGCCTTTGTTTGATAACCGCACACCACATAAAAAAAGCGATTTAGTCAAGGGTGGCGAAGCCATTAGTTTTATTTTTTTGCGTAAAGTGGAGTTGCCAAGTAAGTGAAGTTTAGTCCGCAAAAAAATAAAACTAACCACGCCCTTGACTAAAGCGGTTTTTTTATTATAATCTGCGGTTGAAAACAAAGTGGAATACTGCTACTAGCATATATTTATTATATGATTAGTTTATATTGTAAATCCTTGCCATTTATTATTTCAATCTATTGATTGTATTAATTAAGTAAAAAACTCGCTCAAATGTATAATATAAATCATTTAAAAGCTAAAAAAGTTGCGTAAATGTATAATATATGCTTTCTTTTACCTTTAATTATTAAAAAATTACCTATATTTATATATTTTTTTATTGCTTAATTAATGATTATATATCATTTTATTAGTATTTAAATACCATTTATATATGTAAAAATTATCATTAAAATAAATATAATTATATGCTAGTTAAATACTAAAATACATATAATTAACATATAAATTAAAACTAAATATATGCTATATTAATATCATTTAATAAATATTTTATATATATTTTATTATTAAACTATAACTATATAATTGCTAAATAAATTCTATTTTAACTATATTATATAGCCTATTTATCTATAATTATGCTAATATGCTTAACTCATCAATAGCTTTTACAAAATTTACATTTTTCATTTTCATGTAGAGTTTTATTGTATCTCCACCCTCTCCACAACCAAAGCAATACCATAGATTTTTTTGTGTATTAATTGTGAAACTTGCTTTATTTTCTATATGAAAAGGACATATTGCTACATAGTTTCTACCATTCTTTTGCAATTCTATTCCTAATCTTTCACATACATTCACTAAATCCTTATCTTTTACTTCCTGTATTCTCTCTTTTGCAATCATGGTTTCTCCTTGTGTGTTAGTTTGCTTTTCATGGTAACAAACGAGCGGTTTTGTCAAGGGGGTAGGCAAAGCAAAGCGTAGCCTACCAACGAACGAATGAGTGAAACGAAATGAGTGAAGTGTCCCTTGACAAAAGCAAGAGCGAAGTTTGTTATAATAGAAAAGCAAACACACAAGGAGAAACCATGCAAAAGAGAAAAGTAGTGAAAGATTAGCGTGTGGGTGTGATAAGAGAGACTATATTATACATTTACGCAACTTTTTTAGCTTTTAAATGATTTATATTATACATTTGAGCGAGTTTTTCTTTGTGTTTAGTGTAAATATTATTTTTCAATTCTTTTCCTTGCCATTCACAATATTTAGCTGATATTTCAAAGTCTATGAGATAAGGCTTATTAAAGGTAGAAATTTTTATTTAATAATTTTGCTATTTATGTATTCATGCCTTAGTTATATTAACTATATTTCACAATTCTTTATTCTTTTGTATTCCTCTTTTTGCTTCTCTAGCAATTCTTTACTCTTTTTAGCTTTTGCTTGTTCTGTAAGCAAGAAGTGTTGTTTTATTATCTGTTCTGTTGTATTTGTATTTTCATTAATTTCTATTGCTCCCAATGTCAATACAAAATCATTAAGACTACATGTAACGCTTTCATTTTCATTCACTTCATATATAACTTTGTTGTGTCTAAAAGAAACATTTGCATATATCACTTTATCTAAACTTGTAACATAGAATTTTTTTCTACACATGTGTTATCCTTTCATGCTCGTCTGCAATGTGATTATTTTGTGTTGGCATTACTTGTGGCTTATGTCTTTTAGCTTTGTATGTATTAAATGCTTTTACACTTGCATAAAAGGCAATAATTACACCAAATACAACGATATATACACTTATCATTACCATTAAGACACTAAACATTAAAATAATTTTTGTGTATTCAATACATTTTTGCATATTTTCTCCTTATTTTTTATATTAAAAATCAAATGGTATTTGAATATTATTTCTTTTATTATTCATTATGAAATCCATTTCTTTCATGGTTATGACTTGCTCTTTTATAGCCTGATTGTGTTTAACTACACTGCTATTTGAAATATCATTGCCATAAAATATTCTTGTTTCTCTATCAAAAAATACATTGTGTATATGATTTTTGCCTGTTTGCTTATTCTTTTGAAATACAATCTTTTTTCTGCTATGGTCTATCTCTTTTGTTTTCTCATCAACGACATTTTCTATGCGTATCATTATTGAACTAAAATAAGCACCTTTTTTGCTTCCCATAGGACTTGTATCATCTGTTTTGCTTGTTTGAACTATAAGCATGATAACAATGTTGTGTTTCTTTGCTAATCTTTGTAATATTTCAAATTTTGATGATTCCTCTTTCTCTCCCAATCCTGCAAAATTTTCATTAAAAATACACATTTGAGAATCTATTGCAAAGAATTTTATACCTGAAATAGCAAGGGATACAATTCTATTTTCTATCTCACTTATCTCTGTCCCCTCATCGATGATAATCATATTATTTTTTATGCTTTCTACATTTTCTTTTGTTAGCTTATTTGTTTCTATCATTTTTTTAAAGAATTTATGTCTTTTTAGAATGTGTGTATGTATAGGAAATTCAAAGCTAAATAGACATGTTTTATGATTTTTACTTAGATTTTCTAATATTTGCAATACAAGACTTGTTTTACCTGCTTCAAATTCTCCACTTATTAAGACTAATTGTCCTAATTCTATGCCTCTATCTAGCGTTTCATCTAAAAATGGTATTCCTAGCTCGTATTTTTGTATATTAATGCTGTTTTCTTTATAGAATTTATCCCACTCTGCAAATGTTTTAATAGAGTATTGTTCTCTATTTAAAAGCTTATGGTTATGTATTTCTTGCTCTATGTTGATTATTTTATATTCGTTAGTAGCATAATAGAGTTTTTTGCCAAGCTCATATTGTTGTCTTAAGATATATTTTTGTTCTAAGAAACTAAGATAATCATCTATATTTGTAATAATATGTTTATTTGCCAACATAAGCATGACATTGTTTTCTTGTTGTCTGTATTCATTAATGAGTAATGAAACAATATAAGCACCATCAAGCTGTTTATTCTCATAGGCTTTTTGTATGGCTTCATAATATGGATAATATTCCTCTGTAAGCCAATACTTTGGGACTTTTAAAAGAAAATTTGTTGCTTGTGTTTGTGGGGATATTAACACTGATGAAATTATGATTGTTTCTATTCTATTTGCAATATCTCCATGTAACTCTTGCTCGTAAAATGTTGTTTGTATTTGCATATTGTTACTCATGTTTTACCTCTCTTATTTGTATTGATACTTTATTTTGTCTCTAAACATGTTTCATCTAAGTTTTGAAATAGACTTGGTGTATTGTCATATTCCTCTGTTTCTTTAATGCTTTTCTTTTTTGAAGTATTTGACACTTTGTTTTGTCTATA
>NZ_JMKW01000011.1 GCF_000686565.1 Helicobacter bilis ATCC 51630 | reverse complement strand
AAATAGAATCTCATGCGCTAGATTCTATACAAGGTGTTTTGACATAGTCTTAACATGACAAAGTTAAGAGATAATCTCATAGCTTTTGGCACTATGAGTTGTAGTTACTATGCTGTGTTTTGCATAGCCAATAGATACTATTTTTTAACTTGTTTTTCATTTTTAACCTTACCATGTTGAGATACATGTAAAAAAACTCACTCATGATTCTAAATCTTTAGAATCAACAACCTAAAACTTGAAAATTAAACTTTGGAATGTAGCCCATTTGGCTTACTATTAAGCTTATTTTAGCTTTTCTATAGCTTGTCATGTTAAGGTAGGCAAAACACTTTTTTAGTTTTTACTTTTTTTATGACATTATAAGACTTCTTTGTATTTATATAAATTTCATAATAATAGTTTATCGTTTAAAATATTAGTCATTTAATCTTCAATCAATAATCTAATTATAGACTAAGGATTCCAAAAGTCTCTCTTTTGCCTGTGGATATGCCTTAAATAAAGCTTCTAGTTGATCATAATTGCGTTTTTGTGTGCAGTTAATCTCCCAGAGATTTGGTGTCTCGCTAATAGCTACACTAGATTCTTTAGGGTGGTCTAGACTACCTTTGATAAGCACTTTTTCTACACCATTTAGCACACTCATAATAAAAAACCATAAGTCATCGTTATAAGGACAAAGTTGGCGGATATTCCCAATGTTAAAAAACTCGTTAGGGAAGCTTTTTGGTGGATAGAGAATGCCAGAGACGCCAACACCAGCAAGGGCTAAGTGCGGGCAGTCCTCTTTGATGATTGGCTGATATTGCGAAAATGGCACATTAAGCATATCTGCTATCAAATCATCATATACCATATTTGCGTGAATACAATTTGGATACTTCTTATAAGAAGTGAGCAAAAGAGAGATAAGGCTAGGATCATACATTTGATCATCATCAATGGTGATAATTAAATGTTGCGGATAGAGGTCTATCGTATAGAATAGCTTTTTATATGCACGCAGATTCTCTTGCACGAAATGAATGGTGATTAGGTCTAGCTTGGCAAAGATTCTAAGAATGTAGGGGATATTGTGAGTTGGAAACTCTTCTTCACTTAAGAATACTGCGACTTTAAAATGTTTATAGTTTTGTTGAAAGATTGAAAATAATGTATGATGAAGGTAACCAATCCTTGCAGGGAAAGAAGTGATACTCACAACAAGCGGCGGATGGTTTAATGGGTTATTTTCTGTGGTGTTTGACTTGGTTTTTATGTGTTTGTCATTTTCTAAGTTTAGCGTGTCTTTGGGGCTAGTTTGTTTGTCGTTTGGCTCATTGTATGGATTGTTATCTAGTTGGGTTGTGTGGGAGTGGTTTATAGCAGATTTAGCTACTATCTTTTGCTTGTTATGAAGTATGTTGTAGATGATCTTGTGGGATTCTGTATTATATTGCGTTTGGTTATCATGCTGGGGTTGCTGTGGGCTTTGATTTTTACAAGGCGTTTGCCCCCCCCAATGTATTTGCCGTATGCGATTTTTATAACAAACTTTGTGATTTCAAGGTTTCTAATACCTCTTCTTGTCATAAAAAACAGATGTGTTGCTCTTTTTTCACCAAGTAGAACTTTTAATGCTCTCTTAATAACTACTTTCATGTTTATCCTTTACAAAAATTTTAAATTTTGTCATTTTCGCATACGCTCTATAAGCCCATAACAAACACAAATGATAAGATTCTAGAATCTTATCCAAATGGGCGGGTGCAAGGATGCAAACTTTATAGAATCTGGATTCTAAAATAACGCACCCTAAACCCTGCACCCACCTAGTTTTGGTAGAGAATCTAGAATCTTGTCATTTGAAAAATCTTTTTTTAGAATTTGGGTTATTAGATGTTTCGCTTCGCTCAACATGACAATTACTAGAAACTAGATTCTAACCCTTGTCATACTGAGGCGTTAGCCGAAGTATCTAAAACCTTAGAATCTAAAAAGATCTTTCGCCTATGGCTCACACGAGCGAAGCTCTTGCCCACACTTGCAAAAATGATAAGATTCTAGAATCTAAACAAGATATTTCATGTATGACAATTACTAGATTTCAGATTCTAAAAATAATCTCTCATTGTAGCAAAAATGTGTTAAAAGGTGTGTGGGTTGCATTGACTGATTAAAGCGACATGATGATATTTAGGATTTTGTAGGTTTATTAATGCTTGCAGTTTTGCACGACTTTTACTTGATCTGTTTGTTGATATACACCCTATAACACAAAAGGTGTATCCTGATACACAGAAAAGTTAAGCCAATTTGCAAAAAGCACACTCGCACTTGACTTCCACGAGAGTATCGGCTCCCCATCTTCTCCAAAATAATCAAGCGGTTTTGCTATCTCTAAGCCTTTATTTATATCTCGCTCGTATTCTAATCGCAGCGTGTCCTTAGCATATTCTGGGTGGGCTAGGATATAAAAGTCTTTCTCATCTTTTAACGCACTAATGCCACAAATCTCACTCTCTAATAGAATTTTCAAGCTAGAGTTTCTAACCGCATTTTCATCAATCCCAGCGTGCCTTGAATGAGGCATTCTCACAATAGAATCTAGCCCATTTAAAAGCAAATCCTGCGTAATGATTCTGTGTGGAAACACACCAAACACTTTGCTATCTAACATAATCTTTGCAATCTTGTGAAAGTGATATAGCCCTGCCATAGCCCCCCAGCACAGATACATCGTGCTTGTGCAATGGCTTTTGAGATAGTCCATAATCTCTTGTATCTCATTCCAATACGCCACATTCTCAAACTCCAAATGCTCAATGGGTGCGCCTGTAACAATCGCTCCATCAAACCGCCGCCCTTTAACTTCGCTAAAATTCACATAGAATCTATCTAAATGGCTTTTGGGCGTGTTTGTGCCGATGTAACTTGCTGTGGATAAAAGCGTGATTTTCACCTGCAAAGGCGAGTTTGCAAGCAGACTTAGAATCTGATTTTCCGTCTCAATCTTTGTAGGCATAAGGTTAATTAAAAGCACTTCAAGCGTCCTAATATCTTGCGTTTTAGCCCTTTTTGCCCCCATAATAAAGGCATTTTGACTAAGCAAGGAATAGGCTGGAATATCTTCTGGGATAACAATGGGCATTTTCACTCCTTTTAGATTCTACTTTTCTATTGCCTGTTTTAAATCGGCAATCAAGTCTTTGCTAGATTCTAGCCCTATGCTTAGTCTAATCGTGCAGGGTGTGATACCCCCGCTTTGTAGCTCTTTTTCACTAAGTTGTGAATGCGTAGTGGAAGCGGGGTGAATGATTAAAGACTTTGAATCCCCGATATTTACCACCATCGCAAAAATCTCTGTGTTATTGCAAATCTTTTGTGCCGCTTCATAGCTTTGTGCTTCAAAGCTAATGAGTCCGGAGCTTTGAGAATCTGCGTAATATTTTTGCAAAAGGGCGTGATATGGGCTAGATTCTAATCCCGGATAGGCTACACTTTTAACCAAACTATGAGATTCTAAGAATCTTGCTACATCTAGCGCATTTTGACTATGCTTTTTAATGCGAAGCTCTAGCGTCTCTAACCCTTGCAATAGAATCCACGCTGATTGCGGGGAGAGTGTCGCACCGATATTTCTAAGCCATTCAGTGATAAGGCGAATGCTAAAGCAAGGCAGGGGCAGTGAAGCATAGACTAGCCCGTGATAGCTAGAATCTGGAGTATTAAAAGCAGGATAACGCGGGTTATCTCTAAGTAGCTCATTTAGCCCTACTCGCTCAATCACCGCCCCACCTAACGCACTGCCCTGCCCATTGACATACTTGCTAAGGCTATGCACGGAAATATCCACGCCAAAATCAAAGGGCTTGTGTAAAAAGGCAGTAGGCAGGGTGTTATCACAAATGCTTATAATGCCGTGTTTCTTAGCAATAGCGGTAATAGCAGTCGTGTCGGCGATTGAAATAATGGGATTTGAAATGCTTTCAAAAAAAATCGCCTTTGTTTTAGAATCTATCACAGATTCTAAAGACGCGATATTATCAATGTCAAATGTCCTAGCTTCAATGCCAAAGCGTTTCAGCGTATGTGTGAAAAGTGTCTGCGTGCCACCATAGATTTTATTCGCAAAGACGATATTATCACCACTTTCCGCACAATTTGCTATCGCATAGAAAATCGCCGCACTCCCACTTGAAGTAGGCACACCAAAGACACCGCCCTCAACCGCTGCAAGTCTCGCACCTAGCACATCAGTCGTGGGATTTGTCAAACGCGTGTAGATATTGCCTAGTTCTTTTAGTCCAAATCGTGCTGCGGCTTGCTCTAAGCTCTCAAAGCTATAAGCGGTATTTTGATAGATTGGCACACTCATTGTGCGTTGGGTATCATAGGTGTATCCTGCGTGCAGAGCGAGTGTGTCTTGGGTGTAGTTGGTGTGTTTTAAATTTGCCATTGTTGTTCTCCTTATTTTGTGTTTGTCTTTTAGGTGCTTTTTGCAGATTTGCAAGTGTGGATTTGTTGCTCCGCAACTGCATCTGCGGTGTCGGCTCGGTCATTTGCCTTTAGCAAACTCCCTTCGTCTCCACCTTGAAAACTACAAAACGAAGTTTCTTTAGAAAAATCACTCAAAAATACTGCCGCAAATGTTTGTTGTTGTAGTTTCTTTAGTCAAAGATACTTCTACAAAACTATTTTTCGCTTCTTTGGTGCTTGTAGAATCTTTGTCGATTTAGAATCTACATTTCTACTAGCTTTTACCTAAAAAACCTTGTTTTTGCTTTAAAGATTCTAACCTTGTGAGACTTTATTTATTTCACATTAAAGTAATATAGAATTATTTTTAAAAAATATTCTAAACTTTAAAATATAGAATCTTACTTTAGAAATTAAGTTCTAAATTAATAGGCATATTAACACAAAAAAATGAAAATACAATATGTAATATATAAAAAATTACAAAAAATATAAAGAATGTTACTTTTTTAATCTATTGAAATATGGCTAATTAGTTTCTGTGTGTTATTAAAAAAAATAAAAATGTGAGTAAATAGGGGGCGACTCAATAAGTCTAAATGAGTTTGTGATGTTTGCTATTTAAGCTATTGTTGAAAAGAGCCATAACGCATAAGCTTGTCATAGCGTTTTGCAAGATAGTTTGGAGTGTTTCTTATTTGTTCTAAAGATTCAAGAAAATAAGCCTTGATTTTTTCTGCAGCTGCTACTTTATCTCTGTGAGCGCCACTCAAAGGTTCTTGTATGATATCATCGATTAAGTTAGCTCTTTTTAATTCTTGTGGAGTTATTTTCATAGCTTTTGTTGCGGCTTCAATCTTTGTTGGGTCATTCCACAAAATCGCAGCACAACCCTCTGGGGATATAACGCTAAAGATAGAATACTCCATCATGGCTAACCTATCTGCTACGCCGATAGCTAAAGCACCACCGCTTCCACCTTCACCAATAACAATGGATATAGTCGGCACTTGTAGCATGGCAAAATCCTGCAGATTCTTTGCGATAGCTTCGCTCTGTCCTCTCTCTTCAGCTCCAAGCCCGGGGTAAGCCCCTGCAGTATCGACAAGCATAAGCACAGGGATATTAAATTTTTCTGCCATTTTTGCTATTCTCAACGCCTTGCGATAGCCTTCTGGGTGGGGCATACCAAAGTTTCTTGTAATCTTATTTTTTGTGCCACGCCCCTTTTCTTCGCCGATAACAATAACGCGTTCGTTCTCAATCTTTCCCAAAAAGCATACTATTGCCTTATCATCTCGAAAATGGCGATCGCCAAAAATCTCATAAGAATCTTGCATAATCAATTCAATATAATCAAGGGCGTAGGGTCTGTCTGGATGTCTTGCTAATTGTAATTTTTGATAGTCATTCAAATTTGCATAGATTTTTTTCATTTCATCTTGCAAGTCTTTTTGTAGAATTGACACTGCGGCATTATCATTTCGCAATGTCGCTGATTCTATATCTTCTTGTAATAGCTTTAAACGCTGCTCGAAATCTAAATATGTAGCCATTATTGACACTTTTTGAAAATCACAACACCATTTGTGCCACCAAAACCAAATGAATTACTCATAACACTTTGAAGTGTAGCGGAACGAGCGACATTTGGGACATAGTCAAGATCGCAGAGATCATCTTTTTCTTCTTGATTAATAGTTGGTGGTATTACGCCTTTTTCCATAGCCATAAGCGATATAACCGCTTCAATAGCGCCAGCCGCACCTAAACAATGCCCTATTTGTCCTTTTGTAGAGCTGACAGGTGGGATATCATTGTCAAATACACGCTTTAATGCTTGAGTTTCATGCACATCATTATAATATGTGCTTGTGCCATGTGCATTCACATAGTCGGGCTTAATACTTGCCATTTGCAAGGCTTGTTTCATAGCACGATACGCACCCTCGCCTTCTGGAGCAGGGGTTGTAATATGATTTGCATCACCACTTTCACCAAAGCCACATAACTCACCATAAATATATGCACCACGCGATTTTGCACTCCCATAATCTTCAAGCATTAATGCGCCTGCACCTTCACCCATAACAAAACCATCGCGTTTTTTGTCAAATGGTCTTGATGCTTTGCTAGGTGTATCATTGCATACACTCAAAGCTTTCATGGCTGCAAATCCACCAATGCCTATTTCACAAATAGAAGATTCTGCACCTACAACAAGCATTCTATCAGCACAGCCAAGCATGATAGTCTTAGCCGCTTCAATAATGCCATGTGTGCCTGCCGCACATGCGGTAACACTTGAGAGATTTGGTCCTTTAATCCTATGAGCGATAGATACAAAGCCGCCAAGCATATTCACAAGTGCAGATGGAATGAAAAAGGGGCTAATGCGTCTTACACCCTTTGTATGCCATGCAACAGCATTATTTTGAATGTTTTCCAAGCCACCTATGCCTGAAGCAGAGCTAATACCAAAGCGATCGGCAACATCTGGTAAAACTTCTAAGTTTGCATTCGCAAACGACTGCTTACCTCGTGTTATGCTATCTTGCAAGGCTTCCCTAGCAGATAACAAACCAAGCTGGATAAATCTATGTGCCTTTTTCACTTCTCTAGCATCAAGGACAGATTCTGGATCAAAGCCAACGACTTCGCCTGCAATCTGCACGGGAAAATCTGTAATATCAAAAGATTCTATTCTTCTAATGCCACAATTTCCCTTTACAATATTGTCAAATGCAACATCTTTATTTAGCCCTAAAGCATTCACCATGCCAATGCCCGTTACTACAACTCTTCGCAATATGGCTCCTTAAGCACAAATAAGTATAAAGTTTAAGTAACTCGACTTACTTATTCGCAAGAATATAATCTACAACATTTTGCACGGTTTTAATTTTTTCTGCTTCTTCATCTGGAATCTTAATATTAAACTTTTCTTCCAATGCCATGATAAACTCAACAACATCAAGGCTATCTGCATTCAAATCTTTTGTAAAATCAGACTCCGGCTTAATCTCATCTGCTGCAACTTTAAGCTCACTTGCTACTAAATCTTTCACTTGATTATAAACTTCGATAGAATCCATACCTAAACTCCTAATTTTAAATTACTTCTTAAGTCATATTGTAGTCATAACTCACTGCTTAAGAAAAGCAAAATTATACATAATAAGTGTTAATAATATCTATAAACTTAGCTATATAACAAAATATTATAATATTTTCTTGCAATGCTTATTTGTATATCAACTCTTATTGAATGTTTTATTAAGTCTAATTTATTCTAAAATACTCTCAATCATATTATGACACAAATCTTTATTAACCGAAGAAGTCATAAGCTGTTTGTAATGATGAAGTAACATTTGCAATGAATGAGAGTTATCTATCAAATAATAGTTTTGAATATATGCAAACAATGCTTTTTGATTAAAAATCTCTGTGCCACTTATTAGCACATTAGCGAAAGTGGCTGGTTCAAGCGGATTATGCCCCCCAACTTTTGCAAATGCCCCACCAAGTATCACAATATCGCTAATCGCATAGAAATTAATAAGGCAGCCCATCGTATCAACAAGCAAAATATCCGCATGAATCAGATCTAAGTCTAGTGTAGAATCATTTTGCAATTCACCAAGACACATGGTCTTTCCATATTGTTTGCAAAGCTGAAATACAGACTGAAACCGCTCTGGGTGTCGCGGCACAATGACTAATAGATTTTTTTTAGAATCTTTTTTTATTGTTGTATAGTCTTTAGTGGTGTTGTGAAGATGGGTTTTGCATTCATATTCTTTATTGTGATTGTTTATAGAATCTAGACTCTCTACCATTTGGGTGGGTGCAGGGTGCAAGGGTGCAAACTTTATAGAATCTAGATTCTTGTCATTTTGAGTGCGTAAGCACGAAAAATCTTGTTGAGATTCCATGCTAGATATTTCGCTACGCTCAATACAACAATTGCTAGAATCTATATTCTTTTCATTTTGAGTCTCCAAAAAAGGTGAAAAATCTTTTTTAGATTCTGTATTTTTAGACATTTCGCTTTGCTTAATATGACAAAGTTTAGATTCCATATTTTCTAAAACTTCACTATCACTTTCCCATAATGCCTTTGCCTTACTCCACGCATTTAGCACAAATTCTTCCTCGTTTGTATGTGTGCTTGCCGCAACAATGATTAAAGATTCTGGTTTTTTATACGCTATCTTTGGTTTTATAGGGTTTAATAGTTTGAGATTCCCGATTGTTTTTACATTTTTTGCCCCCAAACTCTTTAGCCTTTCTGTGTCTTCATCACTTTGAGATAATACAGAATCAACAAATGAAAAAAAATGTTTATAAAAGATTCTAAGCTTTTGATAGCGTTTTGTGCTACGCGTTGAGATTCTAGCATTAACTAATTTTGTAGTCGCCCCCTTATGCTTTGCATATACAAATAGCATAAGCCAAAGTTCGGCTTCAAACACAAAAAGCTTTTTACATGTCGGTGCAAATAATGGGATAAAGGTCTCAAAAGGCAAATAATCAATGCTAAGATTCTCATATTTTGCATAAAGGTCTTGTGCCTGTTTGTATCCAGTCTGTGTGATAACACTAAGAAATATGCTTTGTGTTTTGGGGATAGATTCTATAAGGGTTTGCAGGGACTGCACCTCGCCCACAGAACAAGCATGTAGCCATATATCATAGCTTTCTTTTGAGTGATTTTTGGGGATTAAAAAACGAAGTGGAATGCTTTTTTTATATTTTTCTCTTAATGATAAAACACAAAGCAAGGGCAATGCAAGAACATGCAAGAAACATAAAAGAGTGTAGTAAATAAAAGTCATTATGCCTTGTCTTTGGTTGGGTCTTTAACTCTTACTTTCAACTAGAGCAGAATCATAAAGAATGCGACCACAATGTGGGCAATGCACGATCTCATCGCCCCTTCTAACATCTGCAATATTTTTATCATTTAGCTTGATAAAGCAACCACCACAAGCCTCTTTATACATGGAGATAACGCTTGTATTTCCCGCCCATTTTCGAATCTTTTCATACAATCTTAACACCGTTGTTTCCATATCTAATGCAGCTTTTGTCCGTTTGGCACTCACCTCATCTTGTTGCTTTTTAATCTCTTGGACTGCTTCATTGCAGCCAGATTCCATGCTACTAATCTCTTCATCAAGCTTTATAACATTGGAATCAAGTGTAGCAATCTTATCTTTTGCCGCTTGTATGCCTTTCTCAAGGGCTTCAATCTCATTGTTAAAGCTTATGCTTTTTTCTCGCAATATACCCTCTTCCATATCAAGATTTTTCATCTCTTTTTCGCTTTTGCTTTCTTGGATTTTATTGCGAATGCGTTCAATATCTGCAGTAATCACAGCAAATTCATCATTATTTTTTGCAAGAGATTCTTCATTCCTTGCAATGAGTGCTTCTAGCTCTTGCTTTTCTTTTAAAGCTTTTGTTTTTTCAGATATTTTTTCGTTCATTGGGGCTTTTTTTTGCTCGATAAGAGGATCATATTTTGACACCTCTAAATCAAGGCGATTTACTTCAATGAGTTTTTCAAGATTTTTATTCATGCAATGCTCCTAAATATAGCAAAATGGATTGTGTGAATTTGTAATTATAGCTTGAATATGGTGTTTTTGTAAAGCTTTTGCTAGTAAATCACTGAAAATACACTCACTTTCAAAGTGTGGAACATCAATAAAGCTAATGCCCTCACTCGCAGCAATCATAGCATCATGATATTTAATATCGCCTGTGATAATGCAATCTCGCTTATTTGCGATTTTATAGGCAGTGGCATTACTCCCACATGTAATGTAGAGGTTATGTATCATATTATCTTTTTGCGTATAGCGAAGTGTATCTAATCCCAATATATTTTTTATATGCGTAGCAAGAGAATAGGTGCTTAATGGTGTGCTTGTGCTATAAATAAGGCTAAAATCTTTCTCACCATTTGGGGTAAAGTTTAGAGATTCTAAGCATAATTTTGTAGCAAAGGCTTTGTTTAAATGCGTTTTATCAAAGTTTGTATGCATGGCTATAACGCTAATTCTTTTTTGCAGACATATTTCAATAAGATTTGCAGGATATGTATCGGTTTGTATGGTCTTTAATGCTTTAAAGATTAAGGGGTGATGCACGATAAGCAAACTTCCATTTTCTATCGCATTAACCACTTGCATATCAAGTTCTAATGCGATATAGACTTGTTTGCACTCTATTTGCATATTGCCGATATTTAATCCACTATTATCCCATTCTGCTTGCATGATAAAAGGACTTATTGAATCGAGTATGTTATAAATTTCTAAAACTTTCATGTTTAACCGCCTATTGAAATTGTGAAATTAAGATAAGATTCTATAACCCAAATAATGCAAAATCTATATTTTATACTTATCATAAAATAGTTAAAAACTATATCCTACACTTGCGCCAAAGAAATTAAAGCCTTTGTTTAAAGGGGTTAAATCGCCATTTGAGTAATGTTTCACAAAAATCTCACAGGATATACCCCCCCCCCCCCCCCCCCTTATTTGCCACGGTATAATTATAACCAATAAAGACTTTTTCCCCAAAAGTAAAAGCAGAGTTCATGCGAGAATCTAAAAGTGTGCGAATGTAGATTCCAATACCAACTCCAGCGTAAAGGTTTGTGCGTGGTATTGATAATACAATATCTTGTGATACACCAAAGATTAATTGATTAAGGGCTTTTTCACTCCCACTACCAAGAAAGCCTTCAAGCTCTAAAACCATTCTAGCAGGTAATCCAAAAAATGTATTAGGCTGTCCATAATGCAAACCCAACACACTAAGGCGTGAGAATCCATTTTCTGAAAAATCCTATGCGAAAGTAAGCTTTAGCAAATGCTTTTTATCGTTAAAATTCGCATTATAATCTATCCAACGAGACTTTTCCTTGCTTACTTCATTATGAGCTTCATTATTTTCTAAAGCATACGCAAAAGCACAAATAGACATAAACAAAATAAAAACACATCTCATACACAAAACCCCAACAATTATTATTAGTTTAATTATTCAAAAAAGGCGGATTATAATTATATTAGGAAAAACTATAAAATACAGCTTAATCTTTACATGCCATTTTTACCAGCATCTTACTCTAAGCAAACAAGACTCTACATCCCATCTTGTAACAATCTCTTCAAAAATGTAGAAAAGATTCTCTCTAGTTGTTCTATATCCTGCAAGGATACCCTTTCATCTACTGCGTGGATTCTATCATTGCATAAGCCAAGTTCTACCACTTCTACGCCATATTCACTCAAAAATCTCGCATCACTTGTGCCGCCACTCGTGCTAAGTTCTGCTTGTATTTGTGCTACTTCGTGGATAGAATCTTGTAAAAGCGTGATTAAAACACTATCTTTTGTATGAAAACTTTTTGAGCTTTGTTTCAGCTCTAGTGTATAGGGAAGTCCATCTAATACAGAATCTACATGCGATTTCACACTCTCTAAGGTCGTCATTGTGGAATTTCGCACATTAAACATAATGACTAAATCATTAGGCGTTACATTCACCGCTTCGATGCCGCCTCTTATATCCGTTATCACAAGCTTTGATGCACTAAATACGCAATCTCCACTATCAAGATTTACCCCCGCTAAAAGCCCTAGCTTACTGCCGAGTAACTCCACTGGATTAATACACTTTTCAGGATAGGCGACATGCCCCTGTTTCCCTAGAATCTTAATCACACCATTAATAGACCCTCGCCTGCCGACCTTTATCGTATCCCCCGCAAACCTCGTGCTTGTAGGCTCTGCGACAATGGCGTATGTAGGTAGCATACCCTTTTCTTTTAGGATTTCTAGCATGTATTGTGTGCCATAGATCCCTTCACCCTCTTCATCACTTGTTAAAAGCACAGAAAAAATCATTTGAGTTTCATTCTCGCCTATAAAATCCTGCAATGCCTTGATAAAACAGGCGATACCGCCTTTCATATCCTGCGTGCCACGACCATAGATATAGCCATCATGTATTGTAGGGGTAAATGGCGGATAACTCCATTCACCCTTATTTTGACCGCTATTTTCTGTGTCGTATATATCCTTTGGCACAGCTGCCCCACCACCGGGCTTTACCACATCAATATGCCCTGCAAAGCAAAAATGATTCAATCTTTCCCAAGCACTCTTTTCATCATATCCTTTTGGAATCTTATAAAACAGCACATTTTTTACACCATTTTTTTCAATATGCAAAGCCTTAAATGAAGGTAAAAGTGTTTGTATATACTCATAGATTCCATGCTCTAGCGGCGTGATTGTAGGATATTGTATAAGTTTTTTTAGAATCTCTAATGCCATGTTTTGCTCCGTTATAAATTTGACTGATTCCAAACCTTGTGTTAAATCTTGCCTAGATTCTAATACATATTCAAAGCTATTCTGGGTTTTAATCAAAACAGAATTTTGCATTAGAATCCAATGCCATTTTGCACCCACCTTAAAGGTATAGAATCTAGGCTTTTGTATGTTTAGAACTATCTGCTTAAGTCATGCGAGAAATCTAACGCGGTTGAATTGTGCTATTATCTGCCTTATTTGATTCTAAAAATTCAATTAAACGCAAGGCACATTCCATATAGCTTTTGCTTGTCCTGCTATCAGGTTCAAAGAAGCTAATTGGCTTACCGCTATCACTTGCTGCTACAATGCTTGGCTCTAATGGAATCTTAGCTACAACTTCTGTGTGAAACTCTTGTGCTAACATATCGCTATTACCCTTTCCAAAAATCTCATAGGTTTTATTACAATCAGGGCATATAAAACCACTCATATTTTCAATGATTCCAAAAATTGGGATATTGCATTTTGCAAACATATCAAGCGCACGGAATCCATCATCAATGGCTACCATTTGCGGTGTCGTTACATTTATACCCGCGCCAACAGGCACACTTTGAGCTAGTGTAAGCTGTGCATCGCCCGTTCCCGGTGGCATATCAACGACCATAATATCAAGCTCTCCCCACTCCACATCTTGCAACAACTGCGTAATGATACGCATAACCACAGGTCCTCTCCATATAAAGCTCTGCCCTTTACCATAGATAGATTCTATACTTATCATTTTGACACCATACTGCTCTAAAGGTAAAAGCTTTTTGCCATCTTGGCTAGTCTTTGGCTCAACGCCATCTAGTCCAAACATACGCGGGACATTTGGTCCATAAATATCAGCATCAAGTAAGCCTACTTTTTTACCGCTTTTTGCGAGTGAAATGGCGAGATTCACGCTTGTTGTTGATTTACCAACACCGCCTTTACCGCTGCTTACCATTACAAAATGCTTGATTGATGGGGCTAGATTCTTAGGGGATTGCTCTGATTGTGCCTTTTGTATATTTGGCGTTACAATCTCTATGTCGATATTTGCAAGTGGCAGGGATTTTGTCTTTTCTAGAATCTCTTCTTTGACTTTTTTAATGACTTCTTCATTGCTTGATGGGATATTTATCTTAAGATAGCATACATTATTGTTTATCTCTATCTTACTTACAAAGCCAAAGGTTACAATGTCTTTCTCAAAGTTTGGGTAAATCACTTGTTTTAATGCGTCTTCGACCATTTTTTTCATATTTTTCCTTTATATTGTGTTGTGTGTGAAATTATAGCGTATTTGATAGAAGTTCATAGATTCTAAAACATTTAAATGCGTATGATATAATGTCGCCTTTTATTTTTAGAATCTAGCAGGGAGATTATTATGGGTAGAGCGTTTGAATATCGTAGAGCTGCAAAAGAAAAGCGATGGGGCAAAATGAGTAAAATCTTTCCAAAGCTTGCGACAGCTATCACAATCGCCGCAAAAGAGGGCGGACTAGACCCAGAAATGAATGCAAAATTACGCACGGCTATCGCTAATGCAAAGGCACAAAATATGCCAAAAGATAATATCGATGCGGCAATCAAGCGTGCAAGTGGCAAGGACGGACATTTTGAGGAAGTAAGCTACGAGGGCAAAGCCGCAAATGGTGTGCTTATATTTATAGAATGTGCGACTGATAATCCAACAAGAACCGTTGCAAACATAAAAAGCTATTTCAACAAAACGCCAAATGCAAGCTTGCTTACAAATGGGGCGATTGACTTTATGTTTGAGAGAAAGGGCGAGTTTCAAATCACTTTAAATGATGATAATGTTGATGAAGTAGAATTAGCACTTATTGATTGCGGACTTGATTTATTAGAGAAAAATGAAGAAGAAAATAGCTATACAGCATATTCTAAATATGAAGATTTTGGCGCATTAGCACTTGGTTTAGAGAATCTAAATATTGAAGTAAAATCCGCAAAACTTGTAAGAATCCCAACAAGCCCCATAACCCTTACAGAAGAGCAAATGCAAGAACTTGATAAACTGCTTGATAAAATCGAAGATGATGATGATGTGCAAGCGGTTTATACAAACCTTGCGTAAAGTTTTTTAATGCGATTAGCCTAGAAAAAGGCATGTATTTACATAATGTTATAGGCTTTTATGGCAATGTTTGCGGGGTTGATGAGATGAAAATAGAGTTACTATCTTATCCCATTTTAGAATGCAATATAATTTAGGGTCTTGTTATATTGAGCTTTTTAAAAAGGCGAAATATCTTAAAGATTAAAGTCTGTAAGAGATTTTTCGATACTTTCAAAATGACAATATT
Organism: Helicobacter bilis ATCC 51630; assembly: GCF_000686565.1. Classification (GTDB taxonomy): domain Bacteria; phylum Campylobacterota; class Campylobacteria; order Campylobacterales; family Helicobacteraceae; genus Helicobacter_A; species Helicobacter_A bilis. The sequence continues at coordinate 40,950 of NZ_JMKW01000011.1, read as the reverse complement.
TTAGATTAAAACAAGGTTTTATATTTGAGAAGTTATAGTTTATATTTAGACTCTTAGGCGTTTATTTAAGAGCAAGGCATGATTAAAAGCATTATCTCATCAAATCAGCCTTTGTTTGCAATAAAAGTCTATTTCAGTTTTGGGCGATAATGTTTAAAAGCTTCCATACCCCAGTATCCACCTCTTTTATAAAGATTTAAATGATATGTGTATCCTAGCATTACCATGTATGTCTTTATCTCTTCTTTGTTTGGTATGCGTGAGCTTATATAATCTTGACTAAGAAGTGGAATCTTTGCACCAAATGTTATAGTGTGATTATCTTTGATATTAAATTGGAATCCAGCGTTAAAAGGCAAGGCAAAAAATGTGTGCATTCTATCACTTTGATTTCTAGCACCAAAAGTATTATTTGATATTGCAAAGTCAGGTTGCAGTGTAGTAGCACCCGCACCTAAGCCAAAATACACACCAAAAGAGCGAGTAAAATTATAGAAAAAATCCACATTTGCAGCGATTAATTGCTGATTTAGCGTTGTATCCATGCTGTAGCTATTACCACCGGTTCCTCCCCTGCCAGAGTTACTAAAAGTTTGCATATAGTTATAGCTTACATAATATTTAAAACCAAATTTATTGCCTAAAAAATGTCTATATCCAGCTTCAGCCCCAATTGTCCAACCAGCACCTGTGCCTATTCGAAAATTATTATTGAGTTTCCCACTTGTCAATGTGCTATCAGTAACTGATGCGCCCACATTTCCCCCTACAAATAGACTCGAAGCCCTATCATTCGCAAATGCGTTAAAACTTACAAGTGATATGCCAGACAGCATTACAAGATTCTTTAATATGTTATTCATACTATTCCTTTAAATTAAAATAATGAGTGATTGTAAAATACAAAAAAAAAAAAACAAGTCAAGCATATTTTAATAAATGGCTAAATATTAAAGTTTAAAGTAGAGAATAGAAACACATTTTATTATCGTGGGCTTTGTGTTATAAGTATGGGGGTGCAGCATTTATAGAAATATGTGCTGAATGGCTAAATGCGTGAATCTTGTGATACAAAATTTGTTTTTCTCAAAAAGAGGCAATATAGATTCTAATATGAGTAACTATATGATAAAACAAAATTACTTGCAGCTTTCTTCACATTGCATATTACTTTGCAAGCGAAAAGATTCTAAAAGATTTAATGCTTTTTTGCTTTGTAAATGCTCTCTTGCTAGATGAAATCCAGCTTCAATGCTATCAGCATAGCCATAGATATAAAGGCTTACACCAGCATTTAGGGCGACAAGATCGGCTTTTTTACTTGCCTTACCGCTTAGTATATCAAGTGTGATTTCTGCGTTCATAGCGACATCGCCACCGCGTAATTCTGCGTGATTAGCTAGTTCTATACCTAGCTTTTGTGGTGAGAAAATATAAGTGTGAATCTCTCCATCTTTTAGCTCACTAACTTGTGTTGCTGCACAAAGGCTTATCTCATCAATACCATCTAGCCCATGCACGACCATTGCCCTTTCAACGCCTAGAATCTTTAGGGCATTTGCAAGAAGTTCTGTATAATCTTTGCTAAATACACCTATAAGCTGATGTGTGGGTCGCAATGGATTACTTAAAGGACCAAGTAGATTAAAAAAGCTTTTAAAGCCTAGCTCTTTACGCACACCTTGCACATGTTTTAGGGCGTTATGAATATTTGGTGCAAACAAAAATGTAATGCCTAGCGTCTCATAACATGCCTTGCAAGTCTGCATATCCATATTGATATTAATGCCTAGATTTGTGAGTAAGTCTGCACTTCCGCTTTTACTTGTAATGCCGCGATTGCCATGCTTTGCCACTTTTAAGCCCATACTTGCTAATAATAGGGCAGTTGTCGTTGAGACATTAAAGGTTTTTCTCGCACTCCCACCTGTGCCGACAATATCAATGCGTTTAGAATCTTGTATTTCAAAATGCTTTGCCTTTGATATAAGAAGACTTGCGAATGCGGCAAGTTCCTCCCCGCTTGGTCCTTTGTGATAAAAGCTTGTGATAAGGCTGCCTAGTTGTGCTGGTGTGAGATCATTTTCTGCGATACACTCCATTAAATCATAGCTTTCTACAAAGCTTAGATTCTCTAAATGGGCTAATTTTTGCAGGTAAAGCTTTATAGGTATGCTTCGCCTTTTGTAGTGAATGAAGTTTAGAATCATCTTTTCACCATATTGAGTGCCAATAGATTCTGGGTGAAATTGTAAGCCAAAAAGTGGATATTGTTTGTGTGTTACTGCCATAACTTCGCCATCATCACTCACTGCATTGATGTGAAAGCAATCTGGTATTTGCTCTCTTTTAGCGACTAAAGAGTGATAGCGAGTGATTTGGACATGCTGAGGGATATTCGTAAAGATTCCATCTTCTGTGTGTGTGAGTGGAGATACCTTTCCATGCACTATATTTTTTGCATTGACAATAGGCACATCAAAGGCATAAAGAATAGCTTCATGTCCAAGACAGATACCAAGAATAGGATATTCACCTTTTAACTGCGTAATAATATCAAGGCAGATTCTAGAATCTTTAGGGCTATTAGGTCCGGGTCCTAGTATGATATGTGTGGGCTTTAACATGCGGATTGTTTCAATATCAATAGCATCATTGCGTTTCACAATGACACTAAAGCCTAGCCTTGCTACAAGCTGGTAAATATTATATGTAAAAGAATCATAATTATCAATTAAAAGTATCACTCTATGCTCCATTAGAATAAAGATAGAATTGTAACGAAATTTAAACAATTATATTTTTATGTTTGTTTTAAATCTTGCAATTTTGTCTCAAGCGATTCAAACTCATGCTTTAGAGATTCTATCTCTTGCATTCTCTCTTTACCTTCTAAAAGATAGCGTGGCGGTATAGAACTCGCTAGTAATTCATTAATATATACCATGCCCTCTCCACTTTGCTCATAAATCCTTTTTAAATGTGTAAAGCCCTCATTTGAAAAGAAATAGCAATAAAGTCCAATAGCTTTATTTTTATCTGCTAATCTTAGAATCAAAATCCCCGCATTTGCCACAGCGATATGATCTTTTATACATTCTCCAAGTATGGTAACTTTTGGGATAATGCTGCGAAGTGAGAGTAAAATATCATAGGGTTTTAATCGATATTTCTGTATCTTTTGCTTATCCCCACTCATCTTTTTATGACTAAACTTTGTGCTAAATCCACATACAGAAAAATCTGCTATGCCTACATCATAATATGTAATTTCAGAATCTTTACTACTCCCATGCACTCTTTGCCCACGAAAAATTGTTGCCCCCATATCAGCTAATAATAATTCATTTGTATGTATCATCTTAGAGGCAAGATAATAACTCGCTCTTAAATCATGCGTTTTTACATCTTTTATATTTGTGATTTTGGAAAATTCACTCTCTTTTTTTTGTTTAAATAGATTAGCAATTTCATCAAGATGTCTTAGTCGATTATATTTGCCATCTTTGGTGTAAAAATGTGGATTATTTGCGTTAATATGCAGAATCTCTTTATTATTATGAGAGATAACAAGCACAGAAAAATCACAGGCTTGGTGTGGGAAGATATTTTTAGGTAATTCAATAACAGCTTCTATCATACGCTCTTTTACAAGCTTATCGCGAAGCTTTTCTTCTAAAAAGCTTTTTTGCAAGGTTTGATTACGAACGATAAAAACTCCCCTTTGCTTTAAATGTGCTAGGGCATGTGTTAGAAATACTAATTCTGGGTAATTTTTAGCAAGTATGCCAATCTTACTGAATCTTTCATCACCTTTTAATTGTTCCACTCCCATGTGTGCGTAAAGCGGTGGATTGCAAATGACTTTATTAAATTGTCGCAAGATACTTCCCGCTTTAAAGACAGGTTGCTTTAAAATATCATTGACATAGAGTTTATAGTCTTTTATTTGTGTGAATCTTGCGATTAACCTTGCGATATTTGATAGCCTTTCATCTAACTCTTCTCCATATAAATGGATATTTGGATTAAGATTCCCTAAGGATAAAAAGATACTGCCAATACCATAGCATGGATTATATACCTCATCATTATCTTGTAAATCTAGCAGCAATGCTAATAAATCATTAACTTCTCGTGGTGTGGAATAATAATAAAGCTTATTTGTCGTGCGTTTCTGTGAGATAATATGTAGAAATTGCGTGATATTATGTAATTCTGTGCTACTTTGTAAAAGCGTTTTTAGAATCTTAGAGATATTTGCATTACTACTTATTGGCACATATAATTCTTCTCCTATGAGATTGTGTAATATTGCGTGAAAGTCTTCTTTAATCGTCTTTCTTTTGCTGGATTTTGCAATCACGTCTTCTAGCATTTTAGCATTTTCCCTCTTAAAGATAAAAAGCTCAAGCATAATGCTTACAACATCAAGCAAATCAGAATGATAGCGTTTGAGATAGTCAAAACAATCAAGCAATTTTTTCACAATATACCTTTTGGTCTTATGGGTTTGGTTTTAATGATTCTCATTTATATGATTTTAAATGAATGGGTAAAAACAAGAGTTGCATTATAGCTAAATTTTATGGATAAAGATTCTAAGGTAAAACTAAGATAATAAAGAAAAATAAATGCCCTACTTAAAATAAATACCTTACTTGGTGCCATCTTGTAAGGGGAGAAATAAGATAAAACGCCAGTAAAGTCAATTTCATTTTGAAAGGATTAACATGAGAACAATTTTCACTTGGAAAATCAGTATTATTGCATGAGAATAAGCTTCACTTGCAGAGAATGGTTGCGGAGGAGGGATTTGAACCCCCGACCTTTGGGTTATGAGCCCAACGAGCTACCTGGCTGCTCTACCCCGCGTTACTCAAAAATATCAAAGATAACTCCACATTAAGCAAATCTATTAGAAGTAAATTTATGTAGTAATTTGCATATTTGGCTGGGGTACAAGGATTCGAACCTCGGAATGCCTGGACCAAAACCAGGTGCCTTACCGCTTGGCGATACCCCAACGCTTTGCTTCTTTTGCTTGAAGTTAGAAGTTAAAGGCGAAATCATATCATAGTTTTGCTAAAAAGTCAAATAAAATTGATATAATTTTTAAAAATGTTATTACGGAGTATGTAATCTAATGTATCAAACGCGTATGAAAGACGCCATAGAGGCGATTAAAAAAGGTGAAATGATTATTATAATGGACGATGAAGACAGAGAAAATGAAGGCGATTTGGTAATGGCTGGAATCTTTTCCACACCAGAGAAAATCAATTTTATGGCACAAGAGGCAAGGGGGCTAATCTGCGTATCTATCACGCAAGAGTTAGCCCATAAGCTAGACCTGCCCCCAATGGTAAAAAGAAATGATAGCAACCACGAAACCGCCTTTACCATATCCATTGACGCTAAGGAAGCAAAGACGGGCATTTCTGCGTATGAGAGAGATTTGACAATCCGCCTAATGTGTGATAGTAACGCAAAGCCAAGCGATTTTGTGCGTCCGGGGCATATTTTCCCACTTATTGCTAAGAGTGGTGGCACACTTATCCGCACAGGGCATACAGAAGCCAGTGTAGATATTTGCCGCCTTGCAGGGCTTTCGCCCATTAGCGTAATATGTGAGATTATGAAAAAAGATGGCACGATGGCAGGGCGGGGGGATAAATTCCTGCTTGATTTTGCTAAGACTCATAATCTAAAGATTCTTTATGTCAGCGACATCATTCAATATCGCTTAAATTTTGAAAATCTCGTGCGTGAAACTTTACGAGAAAAAGCCGAGTTTATGGGGCAAAAATGCGAGAAAATCACATTTTTAGATCATTTGCAAAATTGCCATATCGCCTTTAGCTTTAGCCCACAGGCTACAACGCCACTCATTAGATTCCACAATACAAGTAGCGATATTGCCCTTTTGACAGATTCTAGTGAATGGCAAGCCCTGCAAAAAAGCATAGACTTACTTTCACAGCAAGGCGGCTATCTTGTATGCCTAAATAGTGAGAATATGGCAAATAGTGGAAATATCGCAAAAAATTGTGGCGATATGAAAGACTTTGGAATCGGCGCACAGATTCTAAAATCACTTGGTGTGAAAGACTTTACACTTCTTAGTTCTCATTGTGCCAACAACGCAAATAAAAGCTACAATGCCTTAAGTGGTTTTGATTTGCATTTGCAACAAAGCATTGAAGTATGAGGATGGAAGCCATAATTCTAAAACAACCTATCGTATTAAAATGAAATATCTACAAATTAAATTCTAAAAGAGTTAGCTTCATCGCCTTAAGCTACTCCAAATTTATATTAGCATTAGTAAATGGAGCGACTTTTGCTTTATGATAAATGGTATCCAAAATTTATATGGCTAAAACTATGCTATAATACTAGCAAATTTGAATAGATGAGGTTTATTGTGAGCATTCTTGGTATGCTTTTTCGACCACTTTTTGCGACTGTGCTTATCGGTGTGAATTATAACACGACTGCGTGTAGCATTAAGGTTGTGAAAAAACGCGGTGGTCATATCGTAGAAGAGATTGATAAAGAATTTAAGATTCTAGATGGGAATCTCTCTGCTGAAGTGATTAAGTTTATTAAGAAGCTAAAGTCTCGTTACGCATATAGCTATGTTGCCATACTCTCTAAGAATACAGAACAAGTCTTAGTCCCCGGTGTGAAGAAAAATCAATTCGCCGCATTTAATGTAAATGAGAAAGAATATAAGTTTATAAAGCTGCCTAGCGCCTTTGCCTTTATACTAAAAGATGATATTACACAATATCAAAATATGTTTAAAAAAGCTATGGGATTAGACTTTTTATTCTCACCTTTTGTATTGCTGTTTTTTAAAGCAAAAACTTTTGTGGGCGATAGACCAAAGCTTTTTGTGTTACAGGAAAAAGAGGATTTATCAGTATTAGTTTTAACAAGAAAGGCTATTTTATATGGCTCATTTTTACCTATGAGTGCAGGAGAGAGTGTAACAAATGTAAGAGATTCTCTGCCTTCTTCTCTCTCTGAAGATACGCTAGTATCTACTACAAGCACACAATCTGGCTCTACCGCGCAAGGCTTAGATGATTTAAATACAGAGCTTGGTGGGCTAGAAGATGAGTTAGAAGATTATGAAAACTTTGATTTTGATAGTCTTACAAGTGAGGCAAGTGAAAATGTAAGCGGCTCAAGTGATGATGACGATAGTGGTGGCTCTAGTATGGATAACCTGCAGGATTTAGGACGATCTACGACTATTATTAATCTTTTACAAGCCGCAATCAAGGATTTTTATAATAATTCATTATATGAAAGCGATTTTATTGAAGAGATTGTATTCTTTGATTGTTATGGTATCTCATCTCAAGCAGTGGATAATATAAAGTCAAATCTTATGATAGACTTTTCACTTGTTGGGCTTGATTTATTGAGAGAATTAACAAATGTTATGCAGATTGAGTTAGATAGTTAGGAAATATTATGACTTATAGTTTTACAAAAGCAACAACAAAGCATGTATTAAAACCAGCTACAAAGATTTGGGGATTCTACTTTATACTTGCTTTTGGCATTTTAATCGTCTTTAAAGTCCAGCTTTTATTACAAGTAGAGAACCTAAAAGAAACACAGAATCTAGCAAAGGCAGAGCAAGAAAGAATAGTGCAATCAACAAAGAATCTAGAACAAGAAAGCGAGAGATTATACTATGAGCTTGAAGTCGCACAAAAGATTAATGTAAGAGATGAAAAGCTGCGTATGCAGATACAAAATATTATAGCTATGATTCCACAAGGGGTGCAAATAAGCACGATAAGATTTGAGAATAATCAGCTTTTTATGCGTGGGACTACTATCAGTAGAGAGCTTTTTGAGACCTCATTGCAGTCGCAATTACGCACAATTTATGCAAGAAGTAACGCAAGTTTTTATGAACTTCCAAGCGGTTGGCTAAACTTTGAATCTATCAGTCAAACCTTAAGCGATGATGGCTTGATTGAGAGAATTGATAATATATAAGGCGTAAATATGGCAATATTAAAAGATGTAGAACCAGATATTATTTTCCGTCATATTGTATGGAGTGTGCTATTTATTGCCGCTGTTGCTTATTATATCAATGTAGATATTATGCCAAATGTTGATAGCTATAAAGAACAAGTGCGATTTACTCGTGTAACACAAGATGTGCTTGCTAGCACAAAGGCAGTGAGAGATAATGCACAAGCAAAGATTAATGCCTTTTCAGGTGCTAATCATGAGAAAATAAAAGTCTTTAATGGCGTGATTAATGAATCTGTAATACGCAAAAACTTACCTAAAGGCTTTTTACGCATAAATGTAAAAAAGATGGGCGAAGAGCTTATACCACAAGACCAGCTTAAAAAGCAGTTTTATGCTATCACAGGCGAAGTAGGGATTAATAATCTAGCCTTAATCCTTGATATTGTGCCGCGACTACATGCAAAAAATATCAGTGCGATACTTGAGCTTCCATTTGTAGTGCAAAAGACAAAGAAAGGGAATCTATCCTTTGAACTACGCATTGCTATCACTCAAAGCACATATAAACGCTAAATATTATAAAGGAATTATATGGCAGAACAAAATATTAACGACAAAAGGGCATTTACTAGCGATTGGGAACAATTAATCTATAATGAATGCGAGAAAAAAGGCTATTTTGAGTCAAATTGCCATGAAATCTATAATCCACATTATAAAGATTCTAAACCATTTTGCATTATGATGCCCCCGCCAAATGTTACAGGTGTGCTGCATATAGGACATGCCTTAACTTTCACACTGCAAGATATTATTACGCGTTATAAGAGAATGGATGGCTTTAGAGTGCTATGGCAGCCCGGGCTTGATCACGCAGGAATCGCAACGCAAAATGTCGTAGAAAAAAAATTATTAGAGCAAGGCATAAAAAAAGAAGATATAGGCAGAGAAGCCTTCATACAAAAAGTATGGGAATGGAAAGAAGAAAGCGGCGGTAAAATCCTAGAGCAAATGCGGACTATGGGCTTTTCTCCAGCTTTTAAACGCACAAGATTCACAATGGATAAAGGGCTTATAAACGCAGTAAAAGAGACTTTTTGTAATTGGTATGAAAAGGGCTTTATCTATCGTGGCGAGAGAATGATTAATTGGTGCACACATGATGGAGCATTAAGCGATATAGAAGTAGAATATGAAGAGAATAAGGGTAAGCTATATTATTTGCGGTATTACTTGAGTGAATATATAGATTCTAAAGGATATATTATAGAAGATACCCTAAAAGATTCTAATACAAAAAATCCTTACATCATCGTTGCGACAACAAGACCAGAAACATTTTTTGGCGATACCGCCCTTATGGTGCATCCACAAGATTCTAGATACACGCATTTAATCGGCAAAACACTCACACTGCCTTTAATTGGCAGAAAGATACAAATCATCGCAGATTCTATTGTAGATATGGAGTTTGGTAGTGGTGCGGTGAAAGTAACACCAGCCCATGATATGAATGACTATGAAGTCTCACTAAGGCATAATCTAGAGCATATAATAGTCTTTGATAAGAATGGAATCTTAAATGAATATTGTGGCGAGTTTAGCGGTATGGAGAGACTTCAAGCAAGAGATTCTATTATCGCGGCATTAGAAAAGGCGGGATTTGTAGAAAAGATTGAAGACTATACAAATAAAGTAGGCAAGTGCTATCGTTGCGGTAATATCATCGAGCCTTATATCTCAAAGCAGTGGTTTGTAAGCAAAGACGCAGCAAAAGGGGCGATAGAGAGAGTAAATCAAAACGAGACAAGATTCTATCCTAGTCAATGGAAGAATAACTATGATGCGTGGATGCGAGATTTACGCGATTGGTGTATCAGTCGTCAGCTATGGTGGGGACATAGAATCCCAGTGTTTTATTGTGAATGCGGGAATGAATTTGCAAGTAAAGATGATAACCCCGTGTGTCCTAAATGTGGTAGCACAAACATAACACAAGATAATGATGTGCTAGACACATGGTTTAGCTCTGGACTTTGGACTCATAGCACACTAGGCTTTGGGAATGGCGACTTTGGCAGGGGAGAGTTATGGCAAGAGAGTGATTTAAAAGATTTTCATCCTAATTCCTTGCTTATCACTGGCTTTGACATTCTCTTCTTTTGGGTAGCTAGAATGCTTTTAAGTGCGGATATTAACTGCAAAGAAATCGCATTTAAAGATATATATCTACACGCCCTTGTGCTTGATGAAAAGGGACAAAAGATGAGTAAATCAAAGGGCAATGTAATAGACCCCTTGAATCTTTGTGCGACTTTTAGCCCTGATGTCGTGCGGTTTAGCCTTGCGTTTTTATGTGTGCAAGGCAGAGATATACGCCTTTCACAAAAGCAGCTTGAAATCACGCGTAATTTTACAAATAAGATTATAAATGCCATGAGTTTCTTAGAGCTATATGCAGGGCAGCTAAGAAGCGAGTATAGATTCTGTGAAAAAGAGAGTTTAGATGAGTATAAAACCCCGCTTGGAATCTATATGAAATCACGGCTAAATCTAGCTATAAAAGAAGTGCGTAACGCCCTTGATACCTATCGATTTGATTTATATGCGAGTATTTTATATCGCTTTTTGTGGAATGAGTTTTGTGATATTGGTATAGAATGTGCGAAAGCCGATAAAGAAAGCGTGTTTGAATTAGCAAGCATTCTTATAGAATCTATGAAGCTTTTACACCCTTTAATGCCATTTTTAAGTGAATATGTATTTCAGCGACTTCTAAGCCGAGATATAGAATCTGGACTAAAAGACAACCGCTCCATTATGATAGAATCTTTTCCAAAAGATATAGCGAGAAATACCGCATTAGAAAAAGGCTTTGAAATCATTCTAGATTCCATTACTACCATTCGCAGAATGCGTGCAAACTTAGGAATAAGCAGCGATATACTCCCGCAAGTTTTCATAGAATTACAAAAAGATGATAAAGACTTAGTACAATCACTCTGTCTAGATTCTAAAGAATCTTCTATAAATTTTGAAGTGCTTTTTATATCATTTGTAGCAAAACTTGCTAAAGTAAAAGAGGTTATATTTGTAGATTCTAAACCAGCCCAATGTATCGCTGACATTGGCAAAATGACAAAAATCTATCTTGCTGCAAGTAACTTTGATATAGCAGGGATACTAGATAGACTAGACAAACAAGCCCAAAAGATACAAAAAGAGATAGCAAAGCTAGAAAATATGCTAAATAATAAGAACTTCATCGCAAACGCCCCAGAAGCCGTTGTAACTCAAAATAAAGAGAATCTAAACGACTTAAAAGAGAGACTTGCTAAAGTGCTTGATGAGAAGAAAGCTTTACAGATTTAAGCTTGTAAATCTATGACTTATCTAGTTATAGAATCTAGCTAGATTTATGAATACAAACCCCTAACAACTTATAATGTATTCTAACCCTAAGCTGTGATTCTAAAAGTTTCATCAAAGTATAGAATCTAACTAAAATATACTTGATTTTGTTTTTTTTGTAAAATCGCAACATTTTTTTTTAGATTTTATAAGGGGTTAATATGATTAATTTTAAGAAAATGGCAATAGGCTTTGGATTAGTAAGCGTGATTACATTACAAGGATTACAAGCAAATGAGCTAAAAGAGTGTAAAAGCGAAGCAGATAAAAAGACAGGCTGTGTTAAGATGAAATATTATGCAAATGGTGATATAAGAGAAGAAAGACCATATAAAGATGGTAAAGAACATGGCTCTATAAAAAGTTATTATGAAAATGGTAAGCTTAAGTTTGAAATACCAACTGAAAATGGCGAACCAAATGGTATCGCAAAGTTGTATTATGAAAATGGGATTCTTAGATTTGAATCGCCATTAGAAAATGGCAAGTCAAATGGTATTGTAAAAAGGTATTATGAAAATGGGAATCTTCAAGGTGAAGGATAGGTTAAAAATGGCAAACTGCATGGTATTGCGAAATGGTATTATGAAAATGGACAACTTCAACAAGAGGGTAACTTTGCTGAAGACAAAGTGCATGGTGATTATAAAATCTACTCTGAAGATGGAAAGCTTTTAGGCACAGCTCGTTATAGTCATGGTGAAGCACAATTTGTAAAATGTGCGACAAGAAATCTCAGCAAAGAGGACGCAAAATATCTTCTGGGAGACATGACGATTGAAAATTTTGAAACATATTGCAAATAGCAAAATCTTAGAATCTTTATATTCTAAACAATAAAAGAATATAAAATAACCCCTTTTTATAATATCCTTTCAAAGATAAGTAAAAGTAAAATAAAAACAAGGGGCTAGATTCTAAACCACCCCTTAAAATAATATAACAATACATTTATAATCTATCGAAATCCACTAAAACACAATCTATAAAATCTACACTTCACCACAAACACAAATCACAATAAAGCAATTAAAGCAAAATTAAAAACATAATCTAATACAGCCAAACCCCTTTAACAATAGAATCTTTTAAAAGATTAAAAAGCCCTTACAGCAAATGCCCCAGTTTTGCCTTTTTGATTTGTAGATAGTCTTTATTATATTCGTTTGGTTCGATGATGATACTTGCCCTTTCGCATTCGACATATTTATTCATAGATTCTATTTTACGCGGATTATTTGTTAGAAGTCGTATCTTTTTGATATTAAAATGCTTAAAAATCTCATTTACAATCTCATATTCCCTCGCATCTTTTGCAAAGCCTAGTGCCTCATTTGCCTCCACCGTATCCATGCCTTTATCTTGCAGGTTATACGCATTAATCTTATTAAAAAGCCCAATACCCCTGCCCTCTTGACGCAGATAAATAAGCATGCCACCCTCTTTGTGAATCTGCTCCATAGCAAAGGCAAGCTCAGGACCGCAATCACACTTCCTAGACCCAAACACATCGCCCGTCAAACATTCTGAATGCACCCTAACTAGCGGCGTATTCTCAAACTTTTCTGTAAAAACGACAAGATGTTCTCTTTTTTCACCATTGGGCATGTATTCGCGAAATGCTTTTGTTTTGAAATCCCCAAAGCGAGTAGGCAGATTAGCCTGTTGTGAAACCTCAATTTGTAACATATTTATCTCCAAATATTTTCATTGCAAAAACCGAAATTATAGTATAAATCTATGATTATGGCAACATAGAGTTTTGTAGCCTTTTGGTTTAATGGGAATTTTATGCCGATGATACCTTAGAATCTAAACACAACAATTTTTTGCAGCAAAGCACAAGGCATATAAACGAGACTGGGGCTATCGCTAACTCTCTTTTAGTCTGTGCTTTGTGGCTTAATATACTAGAATATAGTATAGATAAAAGGTGCGACAGCTGAGCCTTTTGCTAATACAATCAATACACCTAAAAATAGCATGATAATAATCACAGGAAAAAGCCAAAACTTCTTGCGTTCCTTTAAAAAAGCCCATAATTCTTTAATGATATTCATATTTGCTCCTTATTATGTGTTAGTTGGGTAACCTTGCGGTGTAAAAAGATGTTATTTGTCATTCTTGCCCCTTTTTGTTTGGATCGTCATGTGTAGAATTAAGATTGTGTAATTTACTTGGTTTTATTTGCCATTTTTAATTTGTGTGGCAATAAACTCTGCGATTTTCTCATTTGCTAGGGCATTTGGGTGCGTATCCCAACGCGAGATTCTATATTTAAAATGTTCAAAGTCCCCATTTTTACGCGTTCTAAATCTTCTTTATAATCATCACCGATAATTTGACTTATCGTAAAAAAGGGGATATCATCGTTTTTAAGTGTAGTTTGTATGACTTTATCGTATTTGTCTAAAAATTGTGTGTGCATATCATAATCCCAATAAAGCACATAAAGTTTTGCATTATATTTTTCTTTTAATATCTTGTTTATCTTTCGTATAATGTCAAAGTAGATGTGGTCTTGTGAGATATTTAGCTTCACTCTATCCAAATTGGAGGCAAACCCTTTTTCATAAACTTCGTTTTGTAGTAAATCTTTTGACTTGGAACCGGGTTTAATAAGCGGAAATAAATATTCTCTTGTATAAGATTCTGCAAGTTGGTCCTTTGTCTTTTTGAGTGTGCTTGCCATACGCTGTATAAAAGATTGTCGCGGTTTGTTTTCTATTATTTTATTTTTTTCTGTGTCATCATCTTTTCGCCAAAATACCGCCTGTTCTTCATCGCTAAATGTGCCTTGATAAATAATTTCACCATTAATATTTTCATATTTTGGTCCTTTAAATACGCCTTTTGCTCTGTAAATATGGTGCGGTATAGCCTCATAAATAAAGATATTTTCATCACATTGTCCCAATTCTTTAGAATCTAAATCAAACTCTAATCGTGCCAACATTTGATGCGCTCCAGCTGCACCTATACCAAAATTTTTGACATTATATTGTGGTAGATTGTTTTGTAAATATGCGGTTATAGTTTCAGAATCTCCAACACCAGAACCATAGACAAATGAGCCACCATAGATATTCAAGCAAGTGCGTGAGTTGGTATTATTATTCGGTGTGAGTCGCAAAGCATTTTCATTATGCGTATAGACAATATCATAAATCACTTTGTCATCTACAATCAATTTGCCTTTTTCAGAAACTGCTGGGGCAAGGGCATAGCCTAGAATCTTATGTGGCTGTATGAGTATATCTTTTTTATTTTGAATCTTATAATAAAAAACCCCTTCACTTATCACAACACATATAGGCACAATCGCTATATAAATAAAAGCGAGTTTTAAGCCTTGAGATGTAGCCCTTTTCGCACAAATAAGTAAAATAATCGCAAAAGCACCGCCAATCCACGCATAAGGCATACTAAAACCAAAATCACGCATACATAAACGATCTAGCTTCAGCAAAATCATCATTAATACAATAAGCCCGATAATCCACACAACAGACTTTATCCATTTGTTTTGTAACATAGAATCTCCTTTCATTTTCTAAAATTGATTTTTCATACTTACAGGTTGCTTTTGACGAGAGATAAGATAACTATCCTTTTCTTTGTCAAGTCTTGCTCCCAAAACATTGCGTCCTATTAGGTGAAAGACTAGTCCTAAAGGCACAAATACGCAAAAATACAACACCACCAAAGTTGCACGAGAAATGCACCAACCAATCACACTGCCAAGCTTAACTTGTGTAATGTAAAGTGGCACACTAGCTTTAGGATAAACTTGCAAGGCTAAAGCTATGCCAAGCCCCACAATTGCCCAGATTCTATAAATGTCGTGCAATAAGATTCCAGAGAGTAAAAACACTGCAAAAATCCCCGCCCAAATGCCTAAAAATACGCGTAAATCACTATTGTTTGTCATAACTTCTCCCTTAATCAAGCTCATATTTGTCTTTAATATCTCTAAACTTTGCGATATGCTCTTGTGGTTGTTTCTCTTTATACAGGATAAAATCCTCAATCACTAGCATATCCATCTCCGTCCCCATAAAACACGCATAAGAATCATAAGGGCTACACACCATAGGCTCGCCCCGCACATTAAAGCTCGTATTCACTAGCACAGGCACACCGCTAAGTTTATAAAACTCTTCTATCAAAGCGTAATAACGCGGGTTAGTCTCTCTATGCACGCTTTGGATTCTCGCAGAATAGTCAATATGCGTTACACTTGGGATCTCGCTTCTAACGATATTAAGCTTATCTATACCAAAAAGCTCTTTTTGCTCTTGTGTGAGTGGGTAGCATTTCTCCCTTTTCACAGGGGCTACAAGCAGCATATATGGGCTAATGTAATCACACTCAAACCACTCATTTATGGCAAAGTCCAGCACACTTGGGGCAAATGGGCGGAAAGATTCTCTGTATTTAATCTTTAGATTCATTGTCTTTTGCATTGTGGTATTGCGTGGGTCGCCCAAAATTGATCTAGCCCCCAACGCCCTAGGTCCAAACTCACACCGCCCTTGATGCCAACCCACAACTTTGCCTTGTGTTAGGGCTTTTGCAGTAAGTGTTTTAATCGTGTCAAAATTATGCTTTTCATAGACTGCGTTTAGGGAATCTAGCGTGGCTTGGACTTCGTCGTTAGAGTAAGACAATCCTAAATAGCTTCCTTGCATAGAATCTTTTAGCAAAGGCGTTGGCTTTGCCGCGCTTTTGCGGGAGTCTGCGCGGTGGGCTTGGCTCTCCGCTAGGTAAATCCCTTCGCCCACCGCTCGCCGTGCGCAACCCACAAAATCATCGGCAAATCCTTCCGCCTGCGACCCTTTTATATTTGTGGCGTTTGAAAACCCCGATTCTAACTCCAAAATCTTAGAATTGCTTGGGCTTATCTTTGGCGTTGGCTTTTTGGCTAAAAATGGCGATTGCTTCGGCTCAGCTTCGGTCATTACCGCTTTAGGTAATTCCCTTGCTTCGCCTTGCAAAGCCCCATTTTTATCACAAAAATCCTGCCGCCTATCTGCTTGGTTACAAAACACATTTTCTGCGTTTTGGGTGAAACTCCTAGAATCCTTTGTTGGCTCACTTACATTTTGGGTTTCATTGCGAGAATCCGCTTTTTCACACTCGGCTTGTTTTTCTTCACGGATTCTAGGAATTGCGGTGGGGCTTTGTAGGCTTTGCTGAAATTTGGGGGCAGTCATTACCGACAAGGTAACTCCTGCCCCCAAATTTTGGCAATCGTGCGAATGCTCACCCAAGACCGAATCCACGATTCTAGGCTGTTGGCATTCTATATGGTAAAACGCTAAGGCACACCCCACCGCACTCCCCGCATCTCCACTTGCTGGCTGTATCCAAATATGATCCAAAATCTTTTCTTCTTTGATAAGCTTTTGATAAATCTTGCCATTACCCACGCAGTTTAGCGCGACACCACCACTTAAAACAAGATTCCTACTGCCACTAAGTTTTGCTGTGGTGCGAGCTAGGGCTATCATTATTTCTTCAGTTACTACTTGCAAGCTTGCGGCTATATCCATATGGATTTGTTCTAGCTTAGATTCTGGGCTTCTCTGTGCGTGAAAAAGGCTGTCAAACTTGGCATTTGTCATCTTTAGCCCATAGGTGTAGGAGAAATACTTCATATTGAGTGAAAAGCTCCCATCAGGCTTCATATCTACTAAATGCGTTTTGATAATATCTACAAACTTTGGCTCTCCATAAGGGGCTAAGCCCATCACTTTATATTCACCAGAATTGACTTTAAAACCTAGATAATAAGTAAAAGCAGAATACAAAAGCCCTAGAGAGTGCGGAAAATGCAGCTCTTGTAAAATCTCAATATGATTATCTTACCCCTTAGCAATAGTCGTAGTCGCCCCTCGCCTATGCCATCAAGGGTTAGAATTCCAGCGTCCTTAAAAGGACTTGGGAAAAATGCGGAACTACAATGGCTTAAATGATGCTCACTAAAGTAGAGATTATTAAGCACTTTTTGTTTAAAGGCTTTAATTTCTTGCTTACTTTTTTGCGGATAGAGTTTTTTATACAAAGATTCTAGCTCTCGTGCGATGGTTTCTTTTAAGAAAAGCTTTGTTGAAAGCCATACAGGGATAGCCTTTACAAAGCTTAGAAAGCCCTTTGGCGCGGTGGCAAAGTAGGTCTCAAACAGGCGTTCAAAGGTTAGGAAGGGTTTGTCGTAAAAGACAAAGGAATCGATGGAATCTAGTGTTAGGGGTGTTGGCTTTGGGAGCGATTCAGCTTTGGGTGAGCAATTTGACGCGATTGGGGCAATTTGTGGGTAGTCATTACCTTTTAGGTAACTCCTATCCACAAATTGCCCCAAAACACGCAAAGCCCCACCGCAATTCTTAGAATCGTCTTGGGCTTGGGCGTTTTCAAAAGTAGATTCTAAGTTGGTTAAATCTTGTGGAGTGATTTTGGGGTATTCACCCCCCCCCCCCCCCCATATAATCGTGGCAGTTGTTATTTATATAGTTTAATGCCGCTTCAATGGATAGTTTAGGAAATGTGCTATCAGCCTTAATGCGAGATAGTCTCTCTTCTTGCAAGGCAAAAAGGATTCTGTCATCTTCTAATAGGGCTATGGCACTATCTTGGTAAAAGGCTGAAATACCTAAAATTATCATTGCTATCCTTTTTGCTAATATCTAATATGTGGTAGATTTGAGATTCTAATCGGCGTATTCTAGCATAAAATTATTAAGACTTATTATTTGTTTCTGTATAACATTACACGCTTTTACCTTTTGTCATAGTTTATTCAAATATGTTAGAATCTTGCTTTATTTTTTTGTTAAACAGAATTATTAAGGAAGTATAAGAAATGACTGATGATAAGCAAACACAATCCCTTAATTTACGCAAAGATTTTAAACTTGTTTATAAACGATTTGGACCCTATGTGAAGCAGCACAAATGGCAGTATTTTATGGTGCTTGTTGGCATGGTGCTTGCTGCGCTTGGATCTGGTGGCAGTGCGTATGTGATACAACCTTTAATTGATGATGTGTTTAAAGATAAGAATGAAGCAATGCTTTATATCATGCCTTTGGTTCTTATTACAATATTTTTTATTAAAGGGCTTGGGATTTATATGCAGGGCTATTATCTCTCTTACATTAATGCAAATGTTGAAAATCTAGTAAGACAAAAGGTGATGAAGCGAGTTTTGGGGTTTGAGCTTGATTTCTTTAATCGTATGCGTAGCGGTGAGATTCTAGCGCGTATTAGTGATATTTCTGTGGTGTCGTATTTTGCTACGGGTTATCTTATGAATTTTTTAAGCACGATATTAACGATTGTTGCATATAGTGCGGTTATTGTATATAATGGCTCGTTTTTAGCCTTGCTTGCATTAATGATTATGCCTTTATCTATTATCCCCATTCGTTTCATTGCAAAAAAGCTAAGATCTCTTGCGAATCAAAGCTTTCAAACAAGTGTTAATATGAATTCAAGGGTATTTGAGATTATTAATAATATAGAGATTATTAAGGCAAGTAATGGGGAAAAACTAGAGTTTAAACAATATAAAGATTATAGCAATGAGATGTTTCGTTTGGGACGAAAATCAACAAGAGTAGGACTACTCACTTCACCGCTTATGGAGCTTTTTGGCTCAATAGGCATGGCGATTGTCATTATCATAGGTGGGCTAGAAGTATTGCGGGATAATATGAGTGCTGGGCAGTTTTTCTCACTTATGGCGGCTATGTTTTTACTCTATAAGCCATTAAAGGGATTAAATGGAAGCTTTGCAGGGGTGCAACCAGCCCTTGTGGCAAATGAGAGATTATCAGACATTATTGATAGGGAGTCAAAAATTATTGATGGCAAAGAGATTCTAAAGTCTCCTATAGAATCTATTGAGGCACAAAATATTACGCTGAAATATGATGATTTCACTGCGATTAATAATCTCTCTTTGAAGTTTGAGAGAAACACAACGACAGCTGTTATTGGCAAAAGTGGTAGCGGAAAAAGCTCTTTAATGAGTCTTTTACTGCGACTTTATGAGCCAAATGAAGGCAAGATTCTCATTAATAATTATGATTTAAAAGATCTTTCACAAGAGAGTTTGCGTAAAAATATATCTATTGTAACACAAAGAATTTTTATATTCCATGGAAGTATTGCAAGTAATGTTGCCTATGGCATGGAAATTGATGAAGAAAAAGTGATTGATGCGCTAAAAAAAGCACAGGCGTATGAGTTTGTATCACAACTTGATGATGGTATAGAAACTATCCTTGATGAGTTTGGGACAAATTTAAGTGGAGGGCAAAGACAGAGAATAGCTATCGCAAGGGCAATTTATAAGAATCCAGATATTTTAATACTTGATGAAGCCACAAGTGCCCTTGACGAAGAAACAGAAGAATCTATTAAAGATGCACTTGCTACATTGCAAAAAGATAAAATTTTAATCGTTGTAGCACACAGACCAAGCACCATTGAGTTAGCTCAAAGAGTCGTGCAAATGAGTGAGGGTAAGATTCTAAACATTTGGACACAGCAAGAATATCAAGAAGAGAGAAAGAAGGGAAGAGTAAAAGATGAAGATCTTGCATAGGCGTTTATTGTGTGAATGAGAGAATCATTGTAAAACTATATGCGTTTAGTCAAGTTACTTTAAGCATATAGTTTTGATTATTCTTGGCTTGACATGTAGAATCTAGTCTTACTATAAATGAATGCTAGTGTTGTGGCTGTTATAAGCATTATATGTTGATTTTGCAAAGATATTGAATATCATGTAGCAAGGTATTTCAATAGATTTGGTAACTAACAATAAACCAAAATATCTATTTTTTACAAAAATTATGTTTAAAACTCATTATATTTCGTTATAATGCCATTCATAATTTTTATTTTTTCTATGCCAAAGGAGAAGTTATGATGGTTCTTAAGAAGTTGATGTTTGTTTCTATAGCAACAAGCGGGTTGCTTTTCGCATGTCCTAATATGGCTCACCATGAGCATGTTATCGGTGCTTCTGTTGCACCTAAAGGCGTTGTAAAAGAGCTTTATGCGACTGCAAACTTAAAACAAAAAAGAGAAATTGCACAAATTGAGTTTGATACTCTCAAGGCAGTTAAAGCACAAACAGAGAAGTTCAAACAATACAGAGATGCGGTGGAATTTGATGTTAAAAATTTGCGTTTAGACTTAGAAGAAGCACAAGCAAATAGAAATGTTTCTAAAGCTACTGAAATTCTTCATAGAATCACTAAAAAAGAAGAAGAGTTTAGAAAAAGCAAACAAGATGAACGCAATTTACGCTATCTACTTGAAGAAGATAAATTGAAAAAAATCAATGCGGTGCTTAAAGTAAAGTAACTTTCAGCCATTTGGACTATTGTGAAAATTTGGCTTCATGCTGGATTTTCGCTTAGTCTGCCTTTTGTGGCAATAAACTCTTATTATAGTCTCACTCTTATTTCTTTTTTCACATTTTTTAGGGTATTTTCTTGTTGGGAATGAATGTTTTCAGGTATGTTGTTTTAGTGTTTGCATTTTCATTGTTTTATGCACATACTAAAATGACTTCATGTAAAACTATTATTGATGGTATTGTTATGCAAGGTTCATGCAAAGGAATATTAAAGCATGGCAAATTTGTGGGTTATTATCCAAGTGGCATACTTGCATGGGAAGTTCATTATAAAGATGACAAATTGCATGGAAGATTCAGTCATTTTTATCCAAATGGTAGCCCACATTTCACAGGTTTCTACAAAGACGGGGTGTTGCATGGAGATTTTACGCAGTATGCAAGGGATAATACAGCTTTAAAAACGACTTTTAAAAAGGGAGTGTTGCATAACTGGCTATATGTGATAACTGAGGGGAAAAGGATACAAGCATTGCAGTATTATTATGGTAAGCTAATAGCCCAAAAATATCTTAATTAAAGGTTTATGCGTGCAAGATACAAAGATTCATACTACAACAAAATACACAGAATCTTTAGATACTTCTGCTAATACGATAGCAGAAGAAAGCACATCGCAAAACGAGTCAATCTCTCAAGCACACAATCCAAATAGCGAAACTTTAACAGAACAAATGCAAAAAAATAATCTCACACATGAAACACAAAACAATAAAACACAGCAAGATGGCTATTTGCAAAAACTACAACATTTTTATGCAAACATAACCAAGCATCGCTATTTTATCAGTGAAAAAATCTCATATTGTTGGCATGCTGTAACCGATAATGATAGAATCTTTCATTATGCGGCTTCTTTAAGTTTTTATAGCATTTTTTCTATTATCCCTGCTTTTTTAATGTTTTTTTCTCTTTTTTCACTCTTTCCAAGTTTTCAAGATCAATTACAGATTCTAAAACAATCTATCCTTGATAATATTTTGCCTGACAATGCCCATGAGTTCGCAAAAATCCTAGATAACTTTTTATCAAATGGCAAAGAGATGGGCTTTGTAGGCTTTCTCATTTCGCTTATTAGCTCTTTTATATTCTTTAGGAATTTTGATGATGTTGCTGCACGCATTTTTGAGGCAAAAAAACGCGGTTATTTTGACTCTTTTATCATATACTGGCTTTTAATTACGCTTATACCCATGTTTCTTGCTACTTCGATTTACTTTAATGCAGTGATTGTAGATATATACTCTGATGCTGTGATTACAAAATATTATTCTTTTGTGCCTATGCTTGCTACTTGGATTGCATTTGCTATGCTTTTTCGTGTAGCAGCTAATAAGCCATTGCGATTTTTTGTGTTGATACTAGCGAGTTTGCTTGGTGCAATTGTGTGGTATGGTTTAAAAATCATATTTTTTTACTACATGAGTTATAATAAGTTTTATAGCAATATCTATGGCTCAGTCTCAATCATTATGTTTGCATTTTTGTGGATTTATGTGTCATGGCTTGTTGTGCTTTTTTCTATGCAGTTTTGTAAATGGCTTGATACAAAATATCCATGTAATGAAAGCTAGATTCTAAAGTAGCAGAGATTAAAAATAAGATACATTTATTACCTATACTTTAAACAAGTTTAGATATAGAATCTAATTTAGATTCTTGTTGTATTAAGCATTACTAAAAAGGTAAAAATGCCTCAAGATTAAAATGTGTAGAGGGATTTTCGCTACACTCAAAACGATAATATTTTAGATTCTAAAACTTTATCAACATGCGGTAGTTTGCTAAAAATACCGCACTACGCCAAAAGTTTGAGGGTATTTTCTCAAGCACATCAGCACTTTCTGCAAAGCCCGGTAGTGAGAGATATGAGAAAGGTATGCCAAGTCCTACTTCTACTCTATGTATATTATTAAAAGTGAGACTCATGCCAAGATTAAAGGAATAATCTACTTGCAAGTTGTAATTCCATATATATTTTGCAGGGTAATAATCGCCTTTTTGTGGGTGTGAAGCATAAGGGCGATAATACATAACGCCGATATTTAGCCCCATAAATCCACCAATATAGTTTTTAAATGTATTGTCAAATGGAAATTCAAACAACACATCAGCACTCATAAAGGCTAACATATAAAAACTTTGTAAATTCCCATCACCACCATAGGGATTTTTCACAGGTGCAGTTGTGCCATTTTTTATATCATAGGTATAAATATCATTGAAAAATGAAGTAAAAAGCCCACCATAAAGCCTTGTGCCTACATAATGGTTGAAAAACTTTTGATAGCCACCACTACCACCATATACAAGCGGTGTAATACGAGTTATCACAAGATTGTTATCAATATAACCGCTTGTATAAATATCTAAAACCCCCATACTTACACCAGCAAATAAGCCACTTTTTTTCAAGGCGTCATTATAGCTTTGTGTTAGGGCATTAAATCGTTGTGCGCTTGTTTTGTCATCTACATAATGCCCATAAGGCACACTGACTTGAAAATCATCACCGATTTGCTCTTTTAAACTCATCACTTCATAACGCAAGGATTGTAAATAGCGAAGTTTATCTTCATAGCTTTTAGTAGGTTTTTGTACCTCTTTTTTTGGTTCTTCTTTTTTGACTTTTTTTGTTGAGTTAAGATTTATGGTAGTAAAATTATTGACTTTATAATTACTTCGTTTATCGTCATTGACATGAATGCGTTTTTTCACATTTGTTTCGCCAGAATCTACCCCATAAAGATAAGGCATAAAACATACACATAACAGAATATAAAATAAAGCTTTTAAAATACCCATGAGTAACTCACTATATAGCTAGGTTCAAAAGTCTCTGTTGTGCCATTTGAGAGTGTTGTAAGTGGGGAGATAAAAATATGCTCAATCTCTACCCTATGATGTTTTGCATAAGTCCAGCTCACACCTATGTTTAGATTCAAACTCATATTATGTATGTTTGTCAAATAGTTATAAGTTTCTATGCTTTGATGTTTTTTTGAAAAAATATAGCCGCCAACGCCAAATCCCGCAAAAAAGCCAAAATAATGCTCTTTAAAAAATACAGGAATATCATGCAAGATAGCAAGTCTAAATCCATAATAGTTATACAGCAAAAGCTCATTATTATGCGTGTGATTTCCATAAATATTAAATAGCTCTGCTTTTAAGCCCAAATGATTATAGAGATAACGCAAATAGCCAAGCTTTAGAATCCCACCAGCACTAGCCCTGCTTACATCTATACCCAAAGAGTTTTTATTATGTATAAAGCCTAGCATTACACCAATGCCCGCATAATATCCACTCGCTTTAGAATCTATAAGCCAATTTCGCTTTTTCTTTTCTTTCTCTATGATTTGAGACCTTAACATATAGGCTTCTTTCTCAAGCTCATGAATCTTAAAATCGATAAAATACTCATCTTGTGTCGTATCCATATTTTTTAGTTGTGAATAGTCATAGGTTGTAATCTTTGGTTTTATAGGCTTCATCGCATCATCAAATAGAGAATCTTTCTTGCTACTCTCTCTTTTTAGATAATTATGCGTTTTGCTGTAAGGTAATGAAAAATAGGGCAGGGGCAGTGAAGAATCAAGTATATTTGTCGTATCTTGTAAAAGCATATTGGGGATAAAGCTATCTTCTTTTTTTTGCTCTCTTTTTGTTGTATCTGTTTCTTTTGCATATATGCAAGTAGTAAATGTCAAAAACATAAGCAAATGAATAGCTTTTTTTATAGCATGTATATATTTTTTAAAATACATATACCCATCCTAAACTTAGATTCATAGGCTTTGCAAAATCGCTTGAGAATATATCAACAGGATTCTGTGCTACGCCCTCAAGCTTTCTAGTAACATAGCTCCCATAATGATAAATAAAGGTCTTAAAGCTTAACTCAAGCTTATGTTTCTCATAAAATGAAATATAAGTAAGGAAAGCGATATTTGAAGCAAAGCCATTCAGTTTATCCCAATACTTGTCACTATAAGCCATATAGCCCACACCAAAACCAGTTCCAACCCCAAACTTCATATCTTTAGAAATGGGAATCTCATACATAACTTCTGCATTAACATTTGTCGCACTAAATGTGCTAGCTATAAAATCTGCGTAAGGATCGTTTTTTAGCGATGATAAAATATTGCTTGCTACAAGTGTATCAAGGTAGATTTTAAGCCCCACCTGCTTACTTGATATGCCAAGAAAGTTTTGGAATCCAACCTTTAGATTTAAGGTCGGCAAAACATTTATATTGTCTGCTACCGCAGCTATTGTAGTGCCAAGTTGCACACCAAAAAATAGTTGAGTTTTATATTCACTAGATTCTAATTTCTTTCTAGCTTGTTCTCTTTCTGCTTTATTTTGTGCATCGCTAATACCAATTTGTAAATCTTCAATGGAATAGTTTTGTGGCTCTAGAGTATAGATTTTCTCTCTTTCATACACCTCTCTTATAGAATCTTTTACATGCTGCATTCTGTCGATAGATTGCTTTATTCTTTCATTATGTTTATCTTCGACTTCATCAAACATATCTGTATGATCTTCATCTAGCCGCATAGAATCTTCTGCATGCTTATCTTGTGCTACTTCACTTTCCTTTATATCATCTGCGTATATAAGGCTAGATAATAGAAAAAGAGATAAAAAGATTCTAAAAAACATAATCATATCCAATCATCATTGTATAGCCCAAAAAGCCTCTCTCTGTCCCTTGAGTGCTTCCAAAGTAGATTCCAGCTTTATGGTGAAGTTGTGGATAACGCACACTTATACCAAGATTTAGCCTATATGCTGCCTCATATTTATCACCATAAGGGCTTATGGCAAGTCCTGTAATCTTGCTTGAGCCAAGCCCAACACCAAGATTCATACTCCCAATAAAACCATGCAATTCCAAAAAATCCCACAGCATATCCGCATTAATCCCGGTAAAAAATAACCCACTTTTTCCAAGACTCACGCAAAAATCAATATAGATTTGATACCCAAAATGATTGATAGGCAACATTTTGCCTGTGTATTTTTGATACCCAACGCGAAATTCAAAGAGACTAAAGTTAGGGGTAGCTGACTTTGTATTTTGTGTGCCTATTATACCCGCATCAACAAAAAAGGGCAATGCTACATTAATATTAAAGCCATAAGCTGCACCGACAAAAAAGGCATTTTTCGCTTCAGCCCTATCCACATTTTCTATAATCTTTGCTATATCTTTATCATAAAACTTATTGCGAGAGCGAATGTATGGATAGTATTTAGAATCTAGATTAGGATAATCTATATTGTATGGATTTGCCTTATTTGTTTTAGATTCTATATCTTTATCTGTGCTATTTTCTGTTGCATAGAGATAAAAAGACATGAAAAAGCACAGACAAATATATCTCCAAATATATTTTGTAAAATAGCAAAAATTAATAATATAAGTATGCTTTGTAATATTTTGTCTCACAATATAGCCTTATCTTTTATGTGATTGCGATATGCGATATGTTGCAGGAAAAATGAATTTGTGCGATAAAAATGAGTGATATCTCAAAGATCTTTTAGAAATATCGTTTTTAAAAGCGTATAGAATATAAAAAAACAAAAATGATAAAGAAGTATAAATTTGCATAAAGCCCCCACAGCACCCACAACAAACTGAAATGCTAATTTTAGCAAAAAAATGTGTAATAGCAAGAAAAAATGCCTAAGCAAATATTATTTATAATCCACTTAAACAAGATTCCATACTCAAACTTTCCATAATGCTACAATGTATTGAAAAGATTGAATAAGACCCTAATCCAGCACAATATGAATAAAAATCTTAAAATCTATATCACTTGTTTTATGTCAATTGTATGAAGTCCTAGTCCAACAATCAACTAATGGGCTATATCGCAATACATGGAATCTTAAATAATATAAATCACGCGAAGCTATATTGTTAAAATACACATTTTAGAGATATGCTACGGGGCAAGATATTGGGATATAAACACCCAAAGAGATACAGCGACACTTAAGAATCAATATGATATATTCTCAAATATCACATTTATTGCAATATACACAAAATGTCAAATATACAATAAATTACACATTATTATAGAGCGATCATCACACGGCTAAAAGCAAGATTACGCGACACTTAGTCGTTTTCTGCCTTTAGCTCGTCTTGCATTAATCACTCTTCGCCCATTCTTTGTTTTCATTCTTGTGCGAAAACCATGAGTTCTTTTTCTCGGTGTATTATGTGGTTGATATGTTCGTTTCATTATCTGCTACCTTTTTATAGAATTTTAATAAACAAAGCCTGCAATAATAGCATACTTTTGTTATTTTTGCAAGATTTAAAGCTTTTAGAATCTAGCCTATTTATGAGGCTTATTGCCCATACAAAACACTTTTTCAAAAAGTAATCTCATTGCAAAATCACTTTGCAAACAAACTTTTTGCATCATAACTTAAAAATTTATGTCCATGTCGTAATTCTAAAAGGCGATTGTATTTCGCATTTCTCTCACCTCTTGCAGGAGCACCTGTCTTTATTTCTCCTGCATTAACGGCAATGCTTAAATCCGCTATAAAAGAGTCTTCACTCTCGCCACTTCTATGGCTGATAATGGTTTTGTATCCACTTTTTTGAGCTAGTCTTATGGCTTCCATTGTTTGTGTGATTGTGCCGATTTGATTTGGTTTTATAAGGATTGCATTTGCAATGTTTTTATTAATACCATCTTGTAATATCGCTGTATTTGTTACAAATAAATCATCGCCTACAAGCTGGATTTTTTTACCAAGTCGCTCTGTCAAATACTCCCAACCATTCCAGTCATCTTCACTTAATCCATCTTCTATGGATACAATGGGATATTTTTTTACTAGCTCTTCATAGTAAGCAACCAAGCCTTTAGAATCTAGCTTTTTATTCTCACCTTTTAAATTATAGATTCCATTCTCATAAAACTCACTACTTGCAATATCAAGGGCTATGCTTATATCTTCCCCTGCTTTATATCCGGCCTTTTCAATAGCTTGAATGATATAGTTAATAGGCTCTTCATTATTTTTTAGATTCGGTGCAAAGCCGCCCTCATCACCCACACCCGTGCTTAAACCCTTATCGTTTAGAATCTGTTTTAGCGTATGATACACTTCCACACTTGCACGCAGCGCCCGTTTAAAGCAATCAAATCCAAGCGGCATAATCATATATTCTTGAAAATCCACATTGTTATCAGCGTGACTCCCACCATTAATAATGTTTAACATAGGGGCGGGCAGCGTTGTTGCATTGATACCACCAAGATACCTAAAAAGCGGAATCTTTTGTGAATTTGCACTAGCCCTTGCTATCGCCATAGAAACGCCAAGTGTAGCATTTGCTCCAAGCTTTGAGTAGTTTTGTGTATTATCGATATTTTTTAGCATATAATCAATGCTTGTTTGCCTATATGCTTCCATACCTACAATATCTCTTGCTATCTTTTCTGTTACATTCGCACATGCTTGTAACACGCCCTTGCCTAAGAAACGCATATTATCCTTATCTCTAAGTTCTAATGCTTCCTTTTTTCCTGTGCTAGCTCCACTTGGGACAATCGCACTACCTACACTGCCATCACTCAAAACCGCCTTAACGCAAATTGTGGGATTGCCACGACTATCTAGCACTTCAAACGCATCAAGTTCTTTAATAATTGCCATTTATATCCTTTAAACCTAATAAAACTTTAATGTCGCTTATTTTAACATATTGAATGTGGTTTTTATGTTTTCATTTGAGATTCTGCATTTTTTATATGTGTTAAAACTACAATGCTAGATTTTTATTTTAGCCTTATTGTTATAGCAACAAACATGTTTCGTAGAAGTATTTATGTGGTATGATTCGACTTAATATCTTTTCTTTTTGCAATATAAAATGATAGAATTTTTACTTAAATTATAAATTAAAAATTATATGCAATGTAGAATCTTGACTAAGGGGAGAATATGAAACAAACATATATGCAAAAAGATGAGAACGATTCGCATACAATAGATAAACCACCTATTATTATAGGTAAAAATGTTTCTTTTAGTTACAATGGGGAAAAAATTTTTGAATCTGTAAATTTCGAGATTTTACACAAAGAATTTCTAGGAATCATAGGTCCAAATGGTGGCGGAAAAACAACTTTTATAAAAATTTTACTTGGACTTTTACCAGATTTTACAGGCGAGATTCACTATCCAAATAGAGATCTTTTTGCAAATAAAAAAGAGATAGGTTATGTGCCACAAAACACACAAATCAATATAAATTTTCCCATAATGGTAATAGAAATAGTAGAAATGGGTATATTAGAAACAAGAATATTTGGATATAGAGTAAATAAGAAACAAAGAATGCGAGCTTTTGAGATTCTAAGCAAACTTGGTATTGAGAATCTTGCATATAAAAAAGTCAGTGATCTAAGTGGCGGACAAAGACAAAGAGTGTTTATAGCCCGTGCATTAATCGGCAATCCAAAGCTGTTAATTTTAGATGAACCAACATCAAATATAGACACACAAACGCAACTTGAGATATATAAAATATTAAAAACAATTAACGAATTTCATACTATAATTACGATCAGTCACGATATACCCATAACTTTAGAGTATGCGACAAGAATTTTGCATATTAATAGGGCAATTCATAGCCATGAAACACCACACATTACGCTGAATAAAGATGGGCATATTTGTGAAATAGATATTTTTCAAGATTTTGCAAAGAATTGTAGCGAAAGGAGATAGGTAATGAATGAGTTTGATGTCGTCATTATTGGCGGTGGAGTGAGTGGTTGTTGCACTTTTTACACATTAACAGAATATAGCGATATAAAGAAAATCGCAATCATAGAAAAAGAAACAAAACTAGCACAAATAAGCTCAAGCCATAAGGCAAATTCACAAACAATACATGATGGTTCTATAGAAACAAATTATAGTGCTGAAAAAGCCAGAAAAGTAAAGTTATCCGCACAAAAAGTTCGCAATTTTTGTTTGAAAGAAAACCTGCAAAACAAAGTCATTTATAATATGCAAAAAATGGCAATAGGTGTGGGTGATCATGAGTGTGAAGTTATGACGAAAAGACATGAAGAATTTCAACATATTTTTCCCGGGCTAAAATTTTATACAAAAGAAGATATTAAGGCTATGGAGCCAAAAGTTATAGAAGGGAAAAGTGGTCGGGATAGACCTGAAAATGTAGTTGGTTCTGGTTTTGATTCTGATTGGTGTGCAGTAAATTATGAGGCTTTGAGTGAGTATTTCATACAAAAAGCAAAAGAGAAAAATCCACAAAATGAAGTATTTTTAGGTTTTCGTGTCAATAGGATTGAAGCAAAAAATACAGGTTATGCCATCATTGGTGCAGATGGCAGAGAGGTTTATGCAAAGTTTGTGCTTGTTGATGCTGGTTCATATTCATTGCCTCTTGCTCAAAGGGCTGGTTATGGTTTAGATCTTGGCTGTTTGCCTGTTGGCGGTGAGTTTTATTTCGCACCAAATCTTTTAAAGGGAAAAGTGTATGGTGTGCAAAATCCTAAGCTTCCATTTGCAGCATTGCATGGTGACCCTGATGTATTCGTGGAGGGTAAAACAAGACTTGGACCAACCGCACTTGCTACACTGCGACTTGAGAGTAGCAAACATTTCTTTGATGTCCTTAGCCCAGATTTATTAAAGCTTGATCTACACCTAGATGTGATTAAAGTTACTTATGATTTATTGAGTGATTCTGAAATTAGGAATTATATCTTGCGTAATATTTTCTTCCATCTGCCTTTCTTTGGCAAAAGGCTTTTCATAAAAGACGCACAAAAGATTATCCCATCACTGAAACTAGAAGACATTACATTTGCAAAAGGCTATGGTGAAGTGCGACCACAAGTCGTTGATAGGACAGCTAAAAAACTTGAGTTAGGTGAAAAGAAGATACGCACAGGAAAAGGCATGACTTTCAATATGACACCTTCACCGGGTGCGACCTCATGTTTGCAAAATGCAATGATAGATTCTGAAGAAATCGTTGCGTTTTTACACGCAAACTTTGATAAAGAAAGATTCTTAAGAGAATTATCGCCAGAAGAATTGCAATAGATTTATATCTGTCAATCTATGTGGGAGATTGTAATCCCACAATCTACTTTTTCTACTATTTTTCAAAGACTGATAAAGCACAAGCATATCGATATACATAAGAGAATGAATGTATTCTCTTACTTGTAGCTT
This sequence comes from Helicobacter bilis ATCC 51630, assembly GCF_000686565.1. Taxonomy (GTDB): domain Bacteria; phylum Campylobacterota; class Campylobacteria; order Campylobacterales; family Helicobacteraceae; genus Helicobacter_A; species Helicobacter_A bilis. Next base: position 9,827 of record NZ_JMKW01000011.1, on the reverse strand, counting down.
TTTACATTGATTAAAAATTTAATGATTGTCGCAGCTCACTTAAAATGCGAAAGTTTTCTAGAATCTTGTTTGCAAATTGACTTTATATCTATATGCGTTTTTGTTGAATTGTGAGATTCATTTTCTTTGTGCCCCAAACCTTGCACCCCATACGAAGACAGAAAATCTAAATTATCCCCCAACCTTTTTCTTTAGATTTCTGTAATTATCACAGCCATTTTGTAATCCTGCTTCACATGCAAGGCTATACATTTGCAAAGCTTGTCCTGCATTCTGTGTAATGCCCCTGCCCTGCTCGTATAAAACACCTAGATTATTACAGCTACTTGCTACACCGCCCATACATGCGGTATTAAAGTATTGTGCCGCAAGTCCATAGTTAATCGGCGCACCCTCAAGCCCTTGTGCGTAAATATAACCAAGATTTGCACAGCCTACAATATCCCCTGCATTACATGCTACATAGTTTAAATCCGCTGGATTCATATTTGCATTATTGATTCCATACGCACTGCTTGCATTATTGAGTAAGCCTAGATTATAGCAACCCAACTGACTACCTGCATCACACGCAAAGCGATAGTATTGCAAGGCTTTATTCAAGTCTTTTGGCACACCCGAGCCATTTGCATACGCCCAGCCGATATTATTACACGCATCGACATCGCCACCAGCACAGCCTGTCATATACATTTCTGCAGCTTTTTGCTTATTATTCCCCATATTTGGTGCTTCATCATAAATCATACCAAGATTCGCACATGCAGTTGGATCGCCACCAGCACAGCCTTTTTGATAGTATTTAATCGCTTTTTGTGTATCACTCTGCACGCCAGCCCCATACATAAACATTACACCCACACCAAAGCAGCCCGCAGGATTACCTTGATCACATGCAGTATTAAACATACTCAAAGCTTGTTTATAATCGCCCTTTCTTGCCGCTTCAACCCCTGCATTTAGTGTGGCACTTGCACTTTTTGGATCTGCTAGCGCGTTTTCTGTCGGGCTATTATCTGGCTTAGGGAAATTATAGCTTGGTTGCACGATATTAATGTTATTTGGTGTATAAGGCATTGGCGGCACACGCGGTGCATAGCTTATAGCAATATCACTTGGTGGTGTTGGTGCGATTTGAATCTGATTCCCACCACCTTCGTCAAACCATGCTTGATTTTGACTTGGCACGACACTTGGGGCTTGTGGTTTCTCTTCATCGCCATTATACACAGGTTGCCCTTGCCCATAGCTTGGTATAGTTTGTGGAATCGAGGGTGTAGGATATGAAGGCACAGGGTAATAGAAGTTATTACCATAATAGTATCTCTCATAGGTTCGTGGATCGTAAGGGTCATAATATCGCTCATAAGTCCTTGGATCATAAGGATCATAGCGATAGTAGCCACCATAAGGTGCATAATATTGCTGTGGATAATATCCACCCTGCATATTATATTGTCCGCCATAATATCTTGGATCGCGTAAATCATAACCGCCATTTGCAGGCACATTTGTTACAGGACTTTTCCCCGAACTGCCTGTATTTTGCTGTGCTTTTGGTTGTGCGGCTCTTGTCTCTGCTTGCTCTTCATCAGCAGCATACACGCAAAGAGAAAAGCTAATTAAAGCGAGTAAAAATATCCTTTTTTTCATCATCATATCCTTAATCTAGCAGTTTTGTATTAAAAGCAAAATATATACCAAACAATTTATGCTTCATTATAGAGTGAATGAAGCATGGCTATACCCATAGCATTTTTGCTTGAATTATCCATTGAATCTGCATTGATTGACTTTGTATGCACCGCTCTTTCAGGGTGTGGCATAAGCCCAAAGATATTGTGTTCTTTATTGCAGATTCCAGCGATTTTATCCACACTGCCATTTATATCATCAGCGTATTGCAGTAACACTTGATTATTATTATATAGTGTTTCTAAGCCTTTAGAATCTATTTGATAATTCCCTTCTGCGTGTGCTATAGGCAGCATAAATTCTTCATTTTCCCCATAGTCTTTAAGCATAGCATTATCTCTTGCTTTTACACGCAAAAGGGCATTTTTAGAGATAAATTTTAAGTCTTTATTCCGCATAAGCACGCCGGGCAAAAGCTTTGACTCACATAGAATCTGAAATCCATTGCAAATGCCAAGCACCCTACCCCCATTCTCCGCATATCGCTTTAATGCTTTCATGCTTTGAGCTTGAGCGGCTATTGCCCCACATCTAAGATAGTCGCCATAGCTAAACCCACCTGCAATAACGGCTAACTTTGTTTCTTTTGGCAAAGTGCTTTCTGTGTGCCATATAAGCGTATTTTCTATGCCTTTCCCTGTATAGAAGTTTGCAACATCATATTGGCAATTTGTCCCTAAAAAATGCAAAATCGCTACCATAACTACGCCCCTAAATTATGCTTCTTGCACTTCTATTGTATAATCTTGTATGATTGGATTTGCTAGAAAATCTTCACACATTTCTTTTGCTAGACTCTCTGCCTCAACCTTATCTTTTGCTTCTAAAGTGAGATAGAATCTTTTATTCATAGTGAGTTTTGATACCGCGAAATCATGCCCTTGCAATGCTTGTAAAATCGCTTTTGATTCTGGATTTAAAACACCATCTCTTGTGCTAACTTCTATGGCTATATCATAACGCATTGCTATCCTTTTTTGCAATCTAGTAAAGGCGTATTATAGAATATTTTTTATAAAGTTATTGTTTATAAAGTGAAAAACTCGCTATCCTTTTAAGTTGCGTGAGACTAAACGATTCTAGATTTGTGTCATTTTGGGCTTTTGTAAAAAGTGAAACATCTTTATTTGAATCTATTTTTAGATTAATCTTTACTTAGATTTCATATTAGATATTTCGCTTCGCTCGATATGACAAGCTGTTTTGGACTCTAGACCCCAAACCCCGCACCTATCTAAATTTGATTGAGTTTCTAGGATTATTCCTTAAACTTTATGGAGTCTCTATAAAGCTCTCAAGATTCCATAAAAGCAAACAGATTTTAATATGGATAAATAAAAATATGTAAGTCTTTAAGTAGATAAAAAGTAATGGTCGGAGTAGCGGGATTCAAACCCACGACCTCACCCACCCCAAGGGTGCGCGCTATCAGGCTGCGCTATACTCCGATAAAAAATCTAATTGAACTAGATTCTAAGTCAGTATCAATTCCATATATTAAGTGAATGACTAAAGCAACTAGGCAAACTTTATTCTTGAATGCAACACATTAACGAGAACTTAGATTCAATAAAGTCTATGAATGAGTGCCTTATACAAACAAATAATCAACATAACAAAATTTTATACATAGAGTGGCGGACAGGGAGGGATTCGAACCCTCGGTAATCTTGCGACTACGCATCCTTAGCAGGGATGTGGTTTCAGCCAACTCACCCACCTGTCCTTGTTGTAGATTTCCAATAAAAACAAGTCTGCCAAAAAACAATTTTCAAACAGAAATAAAAGCAGAATTCTATCTAATAAAAGCTTAATTTTTACTTAAAAATCTAGCTTCTGTCTTGTGTAAAGATATATAACTTTGTCAAAGTTTAGTTTGCAGAGTTATTTATTTTGTTCTATTTACATAAAGAATTTATAGTTTGCAATTATTTTGTTATAATCTCTACCCTAAATAACACATAAAGATAAGAATAAATGAAAAACATCGTTATTGACCTTGATGGAACACTTACAGAAGATATAGATGTAGAATATAGTGATAAGCCTGTGCGAGTTGAGGTTGTGAAAAAACTAAAAGAGTATAAGGCAATGGGCTTTAATATTATCATTTCAACAAGTAGAGGCATGAGAACTTATAATGGTGATATAGGCAAGATTAACGCTAAGGTGTTGCCAGATATTGTAGCATGGTTAAATAAGCATAATATCCCCTATGATTCTATTATGGTGGGTAAGGCTTGGTGTGGCTTTGATGGATTCTACATTGATGATAAGGCAATTCGCCCATCTGAATTTGTGCAAAAGAGTTATACAGAAATACAAGATATGCTATCACAAGAAGTAGCTTATAAACAAATAATATGCGATAAAAGTAAAAATAGCTAAAGGGATAAGCAGTGATACTTATTACATCGGCACAATATTTGGTTGCAGAATTTCAAATTGAGTTTGGAAAACTGCCACCTGCATTTCTGCCGCTTGGGCAAAAAAGATTCTATGAGTATTACGCACGGCTTTTTCACGCCTATAATGAACCTATTGTTTTAACATTACCTGAAAGTTTTACACTCCATAGCTTTGATATTGCAAATCTAGCAAAATATAATATAGAGATTCTATTTGTCCCCGATAATTTAGGCTTGGGTGAATCTATTGTCTATGCGTTGAATATGAAATTGCCCCTTAATCAGTCTTTACATATTCTACATGGCGATATTTACTTAGAAAAGATAGATAGCACAGAAAATGCCATCGGCGTTATGCATGTGGATAATAATTATGAGTGGGAATATTTAAGTAGCGATTATCGTATTGCCTGTGATTCTAAGCAATCATGTGGCGATCAGCTTGCTCTAAGTGGTTATTTTCATATACAAAATCCTTACACACTGATACAATCAATAGTGTGTAGCAAGTATGACTATATTAGCGGTTTAAAGCTATATTCACAATCATATCCATTTCGTGTTGTAGAGCAAAATGGTTGGCAGGACTTTGGGCTACTTTCAAGTTATTTGCATGCTAAACAAATTATTACCACACAAAGAGCGTTTAATCAATTAGTCTTTCAAGATGGCTTTTATCTCAAAACATCATCATTACATAAAAAGCTGCAAGGAGAAATTAACTGGTTTTTAGAGTTTCCAAAAGAGTTATCTTTGCATATCCCACTATTTATGCAGTTAGATAAAAATAGCTATAAGGTTGAGTATTTGTATTTAAATACTTTGGCAGAGCTTTTTGTATTTGGGCGATTAAGTATAATTGTATGGAAAAATATCCTTAATTCCCTGCATTCTTTTCTCTCTAAACTCCATGCAAAAACTTCTACTAACCAAACAAATTTTAATTATACGCAAAAAACATTTGAAAGATTAAAAGATTTTTGCAAAGAACGCAATTTTTCATTCACACAGCCTTTTTGTTTTGTTGATAGCAATGCCAAAACACCCCTAGCGACAACTCTATCAACAACTATGGGGGGGGGGGGGGCGATATGCCCCTATTTAGCACTGCCGCATTTAGCGTTACTTTGCAAGACATGCTTACAGATATTGACACATATATTACCCCATCTTCTCATGTTTGTTTTATACATGGTGATTTTTGTTTTAGCAATATCATGTTTGACTTCCGCTCAAATCGCATTAAAACCTATGATCCACGAGGTATTGACTTTAGCGACACAATAACTCCTTATGGTGACAAAAGATATGATTATGCAAAGATATTTCATTCGCTTGTTGGATTATATGATTTTATCATTGCTGGTTTTTATAAATGTGAAATCAGCAAGTCTCACATTTACTTTGATATACAAGAACCCAGCATAGTTTCAAGTTTGCAACAATATTTCATTGAGTTGTTTTGTCCGCAAAATGCCGCAGAAATCTATGCGATTACAATCCATCTCTTTTTATCCGCACTTCCACTGCATGCTGATAATCCAAAAAGACAAGATGCTTTATTTGCAAATGCTTTTCGCCTTTACAAGCAGTTTAAAACACTCTATCCCAATTCACTCAATACAGATAAAAAAGGCAAGATATGATAATTGTTATCCCAATGGCAGGACTTAGCTCCAGATTCAAACAAAGCGGTTACAATGAGCCAAAATACATGCTTTCCTTATGGGACAAAAGCGTATTTTATTATGCGATACATAGCTTTAAAGCATATTTTAACCAAGAAAAGATTCTATTTGTATGCCGTGATATTTGCAATACAAAGGCATTTATCGATGGTGAATGCAAGAAGTTAGGATTGCAATTCTATGAAACAATAACACTCGAAAAAGAAACAATGGGACAAGCCCATACTACGCTGCTAGGCTTAGAAAAAAGTGAGACTAAAGACACAGAATCTTTACTCATTTTTAACATAGATACCTTTAGACCAAATTTTTCTCTACCCATAACAACTGATTTTAGCGAGATTGATGGCTATTTAGAAGTCTTTCACGCTGAGGGGAATGAATGGAGTTTTGTTTTACCTGATAAAAATAGCAATAAAGTCTTAAAAACAAGTGAAAAAGATAGAATCTCATCATTATGTAGTAGTGGTTTATACTATTTTAAACACACAAGAGATTTTAAAGAAGCCTTGAAGTTTTCCATGCAAAACAACATAACAACAAAGAATGAATACTACATTGCCCCACTCTATAATATATTGATAGAATGGGGCATGGATATACGATTTTTCACAATCAATCTTAGCGAAGTAGTGTTTTGCGGAACACCACGGGACTATGAGAGATTGAAACAACTTAACAAAAAGGATATTGTATGACAGAAATTAAACGCGACATGACATCTTTTACCGGTGTTTTAGGTAGTGAAAGCTTTGATAAACTTGGTGAATTAAAATTTGCTAATATGGGGGGGGGGGCAACCCTTGGCATGAATACAGAAGTGCATGGAGTAAATCCGCACGCTTTGAGATAGAGCCTACATTTCCATTGCAAATAAATTTTGAGTTAAATGCAACCTGCAATTTAAAATGCCCCATGTGTCCCATATCGCTAGAATCTAATAGCGATAAAAAGCAATTTGTTTTTCCATTTGAGATTTATAAAAAAGTCATTGATGAAGGCGTAAGTAAAGGTTTAAAAGCAATACGGCTAAATCATGTCAATGAGCCACTATTACGCAATGATTTAGAAGAATTTATTGTATATGCGAAACGCAAAGGAATTTTAGATATTTATCTTTCCACAAATGGCTTACTTCTTACACAACAAAGAGCAAAATCACTTATAGAATCTGGACTAGATAGAATCCAAATTTCACTCGATGCTTTTTCAGAATCTATTTATAAAGAAATGCGACCGGGTAGCAATTATGCAAAAGTAAAAGAGCATGTATTACAACTCATTGAGCTAAAAAAGCAAATGCAAAGCATAACTCCGCTTATTCGCGTAAATTTCGTAAGAACGGAAATTAACGAGCATGAATTAGATGACTTCATAGCCTTTTGGCGTGATAAAGTCGATATGATTGGCGCACAAGAGATGATAAAGATAAAAACCGCGCGAGACCTTAAAAGCCACACTACAACCAAAATGAAAACATTTCATTGTGCCTATCCCAATCAATTGCTTGTAATCACGGCTGAAGGCAATGTCTTACCATGTTGCACTTTCCATGCAGACACTATGCCTTTAGGGAATCTCTTTAAAGAGCTTGAAAAAGATTCAAACTTTTCTTTGGAATCTTTTTGGAATCACAAAGACATTCAAAAACTACGCATATTGCATAAGCAAGGTGCATATAAAAGTCATGCAACTTGTAAAAAATGCGTGGAAGATTCTCAATATTAATGTATGTAAGTTTATTGCCATTTATACATAGCAATAAATAACACAAAATTTACTGCTTTTTGATATTCATCTTAATAAGAGAGTATCAAATATGTAGCGTTTTGATACGCTAAATTTATATTTTTATATATTAATTGTGTTTTTTGATATATTATTGCCTATTTTTCATTATTATTTCCAGACATTCTTTATATTGCCATTAGGAGTTACAATGTCGGTGTGGTCAAATCTTAAAATTGGAACAAAGATAATTTTAGCCATTTTGGTTGCAATTTTCGTATGTATGTTGGGGTTAGTGTATGTGGTGAGTAGTCATGCTGAAAAGATACTCTTTAATGAATCTCATAAGCTTTTAAGCAATGCCGCAAAGCGTTCTGCAAATCTTATGCAAGGCTATATTAACGAAACTTATAGCATGTTATTAGCAACACATGCAAATGTGCAAGATATATTAAACAGCGACACACAGACACTAGAGCAAGAATTAAAACACAATCTTATGAATATGCTTGATCAAAATAACTTTGGCACCTATGGCTATATCATCTTAAAAGATGTGGATAGGCAGTCAAAATTTAAAGTTGGCAATGACTATATCATGCTTGCACTAGATAGTAATCCAAGAAATGAAGGCGGTGTAAATATGCTTCCTTCAGATTCTACAATTTTAACACTAAAGGGTGTGCAAACCGCACTTGCAAGTGGCAAACCAAGCGTTGGAACACCGCGTAAATTTAATTTTAATAATAAAGAATTGTATATTTTATCTCTCAATATCCCTTTGCATAATAAGCAGGGAAAAGTTATAGGCGTGATTGGCATGCTTGTTGATATTGATGAGCTATCAGCAGATTTTCGCAGTGATAGACTTTCTGTTTTTGCTAGAGATTATAGGGTATTGCTGAATCAAGATGGCATGGTAATTATGTACGCTGATAAAAGCTTTGAGGGCAAGATTCTCACAGAGGTGAATAGTTCGCCTACTGCACTCAATGTTACAAATGCTATTAAGAACAAGCAAGAAGGTGTAGTGGAATATTATAACTTGCGTGGTGATCTAAGCTATACTGGAATTGCCGTATTTGACATTTGGAAAGATTTGGGCGTGTATTGGGGGATTGCCGTTACTGCACCGGAGGGGTCTATTTATGCACCACTGCGTGATTTGCGTAATAACATGATTATTGGAGCGATTGTTTTTATGCTTGTTGTGGTTTTTGCTATATGGTGGGTAGTAAAGGTAAATGTTACGACAAGAATACACGGGCTAGAATCGCTACTTACATCTTTCTTTCAGTATTTAAATCATGAAACAAGTAAAGCACCAGATCTTTTGAAACCGCGTGCTAATGATGAGATAGGACACATGGCTCGCGCCATTAACGACAACATTAAAAAACACAAAGGTCATTGCAGCAAGATTCTGTGCTTGTAAATGAAGTTATGGAGATTGTAGATGAAGCAAAAGCAGGGCGATTTGGCAAACATATTACACAAACAAGCCCTAACCCACAGATTAATAAACTAAAAGATTCTTTAAATGAAATGTCGCACACTCTATATCTTTTGGTTGGAGATAACCTAGCCGAAGCCAAAAGAGTGTTTGACTCGTTTGACAACAACGACTTTACTCCAAGAATCCAAGATCCTCAAGGGCTAGAACAAAGTGTAAATAAGCTTGGAGATTCTATTACTACAATGCTTCAAGTATTAGCCCAATATGCAAGAGAGCTAGAGATTAAATCAAAAGATTTAGAAGAAGCAGTAACCACTCTTACACAAAGCTCAAACACACAGGCAAGTTCTTTGCAGCAAACTGCCGCTTCAGTTGAAGAGATTACAAGTTCAATGCAAAATGTTTCAGGCAGGACAAGTGAAGTTATCACACAAAGTGAAGATATTAAAAATGTCATTGAAATCATTCGTGATATAGCCGATCAAACAAACCTGCTTGCACTTAATGCAGCAATAGAAGCAGCAAGGGCAGGGGAGCATGGCAGAGGCTTTGCAGTCGTAGCAGATGAAGTAAGAAAACTAGCAGAGAGAACTCAAAAGTCTTTGGGTGAAATAGAAGCAAATACGAATATACTAGTCCAAAGTATCAACGACATGGCAGAATCTATAAAAGAACAAGCTCAAGGCATAGGACAGATTAATGAATCTATCTCGCAACTAGAGCAAACCACACAGCAAAATGTAGAGATTGCTAATAAATCACAAGAGATAAGCAACGCCCTAGACCTAGTCGCAGCAAAGATTCTAGAAGATGTGAATAAAAAGAAGTTTTAAGGTAGTTTATCGGTATTTT
>NZ_JMKW01000010.1 GCF_000686565.1 Helicobacter bilis ATCC 51630 | reverse complement strand
GAAACACCATATAAAAATGACAAAGCAGAAGGCATAGCAAAAGTGTATGATGAGAATGGGAAGCTTCGGGCTGAAATACCATATAAAAATGATAAAGCAGAAGGCATAGCAAAGTGGTATTATGAGAATGGGAATCTAGAGAGAGAAGCACCATATAAAAATGATAAAGCAGAAGGCATAGAAAAGTGGTATTATGAGAATGGGAAGCTTATGGCAGAAATACCATATTTAAACAACTTGTTTCATGGGGATACGAGATTCTACACAGAAGATGGAAAACTACTAGCCTTATTTAAAGGTGAGAATGGCGAGATTATAAGTGGCAAATGCTTTGATGATAAAGTCTTAACAGACAAAGAAATAGACGATCTTAGTAGACCCAAAAGCATTGAAGAATCAATTAACTATTTAAAAGAAATATGCTCTAAATAATGTATAATTTTAGCCTTGTATGTATCAAATAGAATCTAAGCTATAAAAGGAAAAATATGGTATCAGTGGTGATTTTAGCGGCTGGGTTTGGCACACGAATGAAGTCAAATACACCAAAGGTTTTGCATAAGCTATGCGGTAAAAGCATGATTGAATATGTGATTGATACCGCATTAGAGATAAGCTCTGATGTGCATGTCGTGCTATACAATCAAAAAGAGAGAATACAAGCGTTTTTACAGGAAAAATACGCATGGCATATCGCTGATAAGATTACTTTTCACACGCAGTTGCATGATAAGTATCCGGGCACTGGCGGGGCTTTGATGAAAGAAAATAAGCAATTAATCGATATAAAAGGTGAAAAGGTGCTAATCCTTAGCGGTGATACGCCTCTAATCTCAAGCAGTGATTTAGAAATGCTAGTAAATGGGGCTGGCTCTATCAATCTTTGTGCGTTTGAGACAAAAAATCCTTATGGTTATGGCAGGATTATCAAAAAAGACAAGGATTTAAAACAAGCATTTGCCATAAAGGGCATTATCGAAGAGAAAGATTGCAATACAGAACAAAAAGAGATTAATATCGTAAATGCAGGGATTTACTGCTTTACTAAAGAGATTTTACAAGAGTATGTATCAAAGCTAGATTCTAATAACGCACAAAATGAATACTATCTCACACAGGTTATAGAACTCGCAAATAAAGATTCTAAAGACATTTTTGCCTTTATATGTTGTGAAAAAAATATGCTTGGGATAAATACAAAACTTCACCTTTCACAAGCAGAGCAGATACTCTTAACAAGGCTAAGAGAAAGGGCAATGGAACAAGGCGTTATCATGCAGATACCAGAGAGCATTTATATAGAATCTAGCGTATGCTTTGAGGGGGAATGTGTGCTTGAAAATGGCGTGAGAATAACGGGCAAAAGCCACATAAAAGATAGCCATATAAAAGCCCATAGCGTAGTAGAAGAAAGCGAGATTATAGAAAGTGATATAGGACCGCACGCACACATACGACCAAACTCACATATAAAAGATTCTCATATCGGCAACTTTGTGGAATGTAAAAATGCGAGTTTAGATGGAGTGAAAGCGGGGCATTTAAGCTATCTTGGCGATTGTGTGATAGGAGATGGGAGTAATATTGGAGCGGGTGTGATTACTTGCAATTATGATGGCAAGAAAAAGCATAAAACACATATTGGCAAAAATGTCTTTGTAGGTAGTGATTGTCAGTTTGTAGCCCCGATAAATATCGCAGATAATGTGCTAATTGGAGCGGGTAGCACGATAACTAAAGATATAGAAGAGGGCAGCCTCTCTCTATCTAGGGCTAAACAAATAAATTATGCAAATGGATTCTATAGATTCTTCAAGCCAGAAAATGAGTAAGGATACTCGTGCAAACACAAGATAATCTCAATGAAAAGCAGCTACAAATAAACTACTATAAAAACATGGAGTTTTTTAAAAGTCTCAATCCAAAGTTTTTTCACGCCCTAAGCAAAGCCCCAACGCTTTACAACCTACATATTGACTCGTATGGATATAATGTAATCCATATCCCAACGCAAACTATGCAATATCCGCTTATAAAAAGCACAAATGATAAAAACGCCCCTACGCATAAAACAAGTATGCAAGACACACATAAAGAACTTGCTAAAAATCCTATGAAAAATCCACAATGGGAACTCTTTAGTAATCATGTATTAACTCCAAACGCACATTTTATAAATGAAGAGAAGCTAAATATCACAGGTAAGCTTTGCAATGATTTATTAAGAGAGAGTGTAAAAATGGGAGTGGAATCTATGGCTTGTCATGTTGAGTGTAGCAAAACATCTCAAAGTTTAGAATCTACGCCACTTGAATCTAATGCGAATTTTCAGTCATATTGTAATGAAAAGCAAGATTCTATATTAAAATCTAAAATTTGCCATATCGAGCGAAGCGAAATATCCAACAAAACATTAAAACAGAATCTAGATTCTATAAAAATGCACCCTAAACCCTGCACCCACCAAGATTTGGTGGAGAATCTAGAATCTAAAACAACCACTTGTCATACTAAGCCTTTAGGCGAAGTATCTAACATGAAATCCAATAAAGATATTTCATGCTTACACACTCGCACGAGTGAAGATTTTACCCATACTTGCAAAAATGACAATACACAGAATCTAAATCTCGCAAAAGATTCTAAAACCACACAACAAGATTCGATACAAACACAAAGCAATCTCACACTCTATGAAAATCTAATAGAATCTTTTTGTAATTCTAAATTCCTGCCACAAACAAATATCTATGGGCTTATGGGCGGCATGTTTTTACAAGAATTGCTAGAGAAAGACTATCACTTTTATTCCTTAATGATTTATGAAGAACATATTGATTTATTCCGCATTTCACTCTATTTTATCGATTATGATAGGCTATTTCAGCATGTTGGAAAGAACTCTTGCTTTATCATTATAAAGGATATATCATTTGAACTTGTGAGTGCGTTTTTACATGCAAAAAAGCTAACAAATAATTTTTTAAGTTTGAGTTTAACGCATTATACAACTGATAATGTAGCCCTGCTTAAAGACTTCATTTATAAAGAGAAAAAGGCTATTATGCGTGGTTGGGGTAGCTTTGAAGATGAGCTTATAGGCTTAAAAAATGCGTGTTTGAATCTAGCGGATTCTAGGCTTTTAAGCATGCGACCAAAGCGAGTAAATGCCCCAATTTGTGTTATAGGCAATGGGGCTAGTCTTGATTTATGTATTGATTTTTTGAAAGCTTATAAAGATTCTATGATTTTGCTTAGTTGTGGGACAGCTTTAAAGGTTTTGCGACATCATGGCATACGACCTGATTTTCAGCTAGAGATTGAGCGAGTGCCTTATCTAGCAGAAGTTTTACAGGAAGCAAATTTAGGAGATATTCCGCTAATATTCGCACAGACTACGGACACAAAAGCATGTAATTTAGCAAAAGAAAAATATGGATTTTTACGCGGTGGTAGCAGTAGTGCGTATTTAGATTCTACATATATTCCGCTAGAGTTTAGCGCACCTTTTGTTGGTAATGCAGGGGTTAGTATCGCAAGTTTGCTTGGGAGTGATGTGATATTGTGCGGTATAGATTGTGGTTATATAGATGGGTATAGCAAACACGCCAAACATAGCTTTTATGGCGATGAAAATACAGAGATTCCAAAAGATTGCTTTCAAGTGGAGAGCAATAAAAATTTGCGTGTATTTAGCAATGACTTATTCTATTTGAGTGCGAAAAATATCGAAGAGGCAATAAAGCTATACAAGCCAAATAGCGTGATTAATCTAGGATATGGTATGCGTTTTCAGCACACAATAGCCCTAAATGAAGATGATTTTACACTAAAGCCTATTGATAAAGAAAGAGAACTGAAGCATTTTAAAGAGAATTTTACCCCCTATAAACTCATGCTAAATACAAAAGAAATGCTAGATTCACTCACCGCTTTTAGTAACGCTTTGGAGGATATTCTCACACAAGATACACACACAATACAAGATATTTTTAACCTTACACAAGATATTTTTAACCTACTTCAAAAAAGCATTGATAATAAAGCCATGCGTAAAAGTATCATTTTGCTTGAGGGCAGTATCATGCACTTAAGCTATACGCATTTACTCGCACAACTTTTTGCAGGAACTACGAAGAATCTAGATTCTACAACAAATTGTCATTTTGAGCGTAGCGAAAAATCTAGCATAGAAACTAAAAAAGATATTTCGTGCTTACGCACTCAATATAACAAGAATCTAGAATCTATAAAATTTGCACCCCAAAGCCCTGCATACACTCAAGTGGCAGAACACCTAGATTCTAACAACTACACAGAAAACACGCATTTAATAAAGTTAAAAACACTTTATTCACAAGGACTTTTTTCGTTGATAAGTAGTAGCAAAAAAGCAATGGAATCTGAAATAACTTGTTGTATTGGGTGTAGTAAAACATTTCATGCAGAATCTAAAAGAGATGTTTCACCTTTTTTTAAAGAGCCAACGCGATAATCTTTCATATTAGAATCTAGTTCTCGCATAGTTATTCTATCCAACAACCCTGCTTTTTATTTATTCTGCTCTTACCTATGTTTTGAATGCTTGTTTAAGTGCTAAAATTTTGATAGATGATCTTTATGCCAAATTTCAACTCTATATTGTTTTTGGAATACTTTTTGTTTGCACAAGGGCAAGACTTTATGTCTTTTCTTGTTTTGTATCTGCAACTTTTGTTGCAGATTCTTAACTCCGAAACTTCGTTAATAAAATCTTTCACAATATTTATTTCATAAGACTTTATCTTTTTGTATTAATTAGATTTTGCTACAATATCGATTCTTTTTACTTTTTATGACCCTTTCATCTAGAGGCCAAGGATACCGCCCTTTCACGGCGGTAACGAAGGTTCAAATCCTTCAAGGGTCGCCATTCTTTAGAATCTACTTTATTTTATAATTAAGATTTATTTAACAATTATCAGCGTATATTCAATTCCTGAAGTAGATTTTCATAATAATATATGAAAAATCTTTAAATTTATAGGATATTAAGCTTTTGAAAAACTAAAAAATAAGATTAAAATGATTGTCTGTATAATAAATCATGAAAGAAACTAACTGAATGATTTTGAAGTGTATCTAAAGATTCCATAGCATAACGATAAATATAAGTGTCATTTGGAAAATATCAAAACCGCCTTTATACCTTAATTTGACAATATCCCTAAATATATAAGCAAAAATATTATTCAAAAAGAATAAGGTAAGAAACACGGAAAATCCATATTGTTTGCAATACAGGCATTTAGCAATAATGCTAACCTAATACTGCAATTTAGCAACATGAATTTATTTTAGACTATTTCTTAGTCTGATTTTGGTTGGGATTCATTTGCTTCCCTCTATTGCCTTGAGCTTGTGCAAATTGCTTATTTACACCCGGTGTTCCCTTGTTTGCATTCTGCTGATTTGCAGAATTATCTTGAGGGCTTATTTTTTTATCACTCATAACAAATCCTTTCATAAAAATTTAGCATATAATGCTATGTGCGTATAATACAAAAAAAACGATTTGTCAAGGGTTTTTATGTGATTCTATTGATAAATTTTCAACTTGAAAACCTTTAATTGTAGATTATCGCTTATGCAATAAGGTTTAATTGTAGCTAAATTTTCACCGTTAAATTGCACATTATACGCAACAAAAAAAAAAAACAATTATGGGAAAGTCAAAATAATATAGTAATTTTGAAGTTTTGAGATTGAATCTAAACTTATGAGTTTAGATTCTATAAGTGTAATTATGATAAGCTAAATGGATAGCAAAGCGGGATTAGCTGCTGCGTTTATCCATGATTTCTTTAGCGATATTGCTAGGCACTTCGCCATAGTGATCAAATTCCATCGTATAAGTGCCTCTACCTTGTGTTGCTGAACGCAAATCGGTAGAATACCCAAACATTTCGGCAAGTGGCACGAACGCATTAACGATTTTTAACCCCATTCTATCGTCCATGGAGTTAATCTGCCCTCTTCTGCGGTTTAAATCGCCGATAACATCGCCCATATACTCTTCTGGCACTTCAACTTCCACTTTCATCATAGGCTCTAATAATACCGCATTTGCCTTGCGACAAGCATCTTTAAACGCCATAGATCCAGCAATCTTAAATGCCATTTCGCTTGAATCTACTTCGTGGTAGCTTCCATCATAAAGCGTTACTTTACAATCTACCACTGGATAGCCTGCTAACACACCATTTTGCATTGCTTCTTGGATACCCTTATCAACGGCTGGGATATATTCTTTTGGAATCACACCACCGCTAATCTCATTTACAAATTCATAACCACTGCCTGCTTCTTTTGGCTCTAGCTTAATATGCACATGTCCGTATTGCCCACGACCACCTGACTGCTTGGCGTATTTACATTCTTGTGTAACACTGCTGCGAATAGTCTCCCTAAAGGCAACTTGTGGCTGTCCAACTTCTGCTTCAACGCGGAATTCTCGCTTTAGTCTATCCACAATGATTTCAAGGTGTAACTCGCCCATACCACCGATCAGCGTTTGCCCTGTTTCTTCTTGTGTGCTTACCCTAAAGCTTGGGTCTTCTTCTGCAAGCTTACCAAGTGCTACTGCCATTTTCTCTTGATCAGCTTTTGTCTTTGGCTCAACTGCAATGTGAATAACAGGTTCTGGGAACTCCATACGCTCTAGAATCACGGGCTTTTTATCATCACAAAGTGTATCTCCAGTTAGCGTCTCTTTTAAACCAACAAAGGCACAAATCTCACCGGCATAGACTTCTTTAATATCTTCTCTCTTATTAGAGTGCATTTTTAAAAGTCGCCCTACCCTTTCCTTTTTGCCTTTTGTAGAGTTATACACATAGCTACCAGATTCTAACTTACCGCGATATACACGCACGAATGTAAGCTGTCCAACAAAAGGGTCTGTCATAATCTTAAATGCAAGTCCTGCAAATTCGCCATCATCGCTAGATTCTACAAGCACTTCTTCTTCTGTTTTTGGCTCAATGCCTTTAATTTCTGCAACTTCAGTTGGTGCTGGAAGATAATCAACGACTGCATCAAGCAATGTTTGCACACCTTTGTTTTTAAAGCTTGAACCACAAAGCATAGGGATAAGGCTCATATTATGGCAACCCATTTTAATGCCTTTTTTAATCTCTGCTTCACTTAGCTCTTCGCCACCTAGATATTTTTCCATTAAAGCTTCATCTTGCTCGGCTGCAGATTCTACAAGCTTTTCTCTATATTCATTTGCTTTATCCATTAAATCTGCTGGAATCTCTTCTACATCGTATTTTGCACCCATAGATTCATCATTCCACACGATAGCTTTCATTAATACTAAATCAACTACACCTTTGAAAGAATCTTCCGCACCGATAGGAATGCAGATTGGCACAGGATTAGCCTTTAGTCGCTCTTTGATTTGTGATTCTACATTATAGAAATTCGCACCGATTCTATCCATTTTATTCACAAATACCATACGCGGCACACCATATTTATTTGCTTGTCGCCACACGGTTTCGCTTTGGGGCTGCACACCACCGACAGAACAAAACACAGCCACAGCACCATCAAGCACACGCATAGACCTCTCTACTTCAATTGTAAAATCGACATGTCCGGGAGTGTCGATGAGATTAATTTGATGATCTTTCCAAAAGCAAGTAGTCGCCGCAGAAGTAATAGTGATACCTCTCTCTTTTTCTTGCTCCATCCAGTCCATTGTCGCAGCACCATCATGCACTTCGCCAATCTTATGGCTTACACCTGTGTAGAATAAGATTCTCTCTGAAGTTGTCGTTTTTCCAGCATCAATATGTGCGGCAATACCGATATTGCGTATTTTATTTAAAGGGGTTTTTCTAGCCATTTATTATCCTTAAACTACCAGCGATAATGTGCAAACGCTTTGTTTGCTTCTGCCATTTTATGCACATCTTCTTTTTTCTTAAATGCCGCACCTTTATCACTTGCTGCGTCCATAAGTTCATTTGCTAAACGCTCTATCATTGTGCGTTCATTGCGTTTTCTTGTAGCTTCTAAAAGCCAACGGATAGAAAGGCTTTGTTGTCTTTCTGGTCGCACTTCTACTGGCACTTGATAGGTTGCCCCACCCACTCTTCTGCTTCTTACTTCCACAAGCGGACGGATATTTGCTAATGCTTTTTCAAAGACTTCAATGCCTTTTTCACCGCTTTTTTCTTCGATTCTATTAAAAGCTGCATAAATAATCTTTTCTGCTACGCTTCTTTTACCATCATACATCATTTTATTGATAAACTTTGTTACAACCTTATTGCCATATATTGGATCGCCCAAAACTTCTCTAACGGGGGCTTTTCTTCTTCTCATTGAATCACTGCTCCTTATTTCAAATTATTTTTTAGCATCTTTTGCTTTTTTAGCACCATACTTACTGCGTGAAACAGATCGCTTTGCAACACCTGCAGTATCAAGCGCACCACGGATAATATGATATTTAACACCCGGTAAGTCTCTTACCCTGCCACCACGCACTAACACGATAGAGTGCTCTTGTAAGTTATGACCAATACCCGGTATATAACTAATCACTTCAAACTTACTTGTAAGTCGCACTTTAGCTACTTTTCTAATCGCTGAGTTTGGCTTCTTTGGTGTAGTAGTATAAACTCTTGTGCAAACACCTCTTCTTTGAGGACACTCTACTAACGCTGGCGACTTTGTCTTTTTGACAACCTTTTTTCTTTCCTTGCGAATCAACTGATTAATCGTTGGCACACATCCATCCTTATAATAAAATTTACAAAATTTTTGGCTATTATACTTAAAAAATGTTTAGATTAAACTTAGGAATTATCCTTATTGTGTCTAATCATCACTTTTTTATTCTTATATAAGCCTGTTCCTACTGGAATCATACGACCCAAAACAACATTTTCTTTCAAGTCTTCTAAGAAATCCTTTTTCGCAGAGATACTTGCCTCTGTAAGCACTTTCGTAGTTTCTTGGAAAGAAGCTGCTGAAATGATAGAATCGCTACTGATTGCAGCACGAGTAATACCAAGCAATACAGGCTCTGCAATAGCAGGATTACCGCCCATTTTTAGCATTCTTTCATTCTCTTCTTTGAAATGCCTACGGCTAACAAGATCTCCCTCAATGAATTTCGTATCTCCGCTATCAAGCACTTTGAAATAGCGAAGCATTTGAGATAAAATAACCTCGATATGCTTATCAGCAATGCTAACACCTTGTCGGCGATAAACTTGCTGCACTTCACCTACAACATATTTATGCAATTCTTTTTCACCATTGATTCTTAAGATATCATGGCTGCTTATCGTTCCATCGCTAAGCATTTCACCTGCATGCACAAATTCACCCTCACGCACTAGAATCTGCTTTGACTTATCAATGAGATATTCAGTCTGTCTGCCATCATCTGCTGTGATGACAACTCTTTCTTTACCGCGTATTGCCCTACCAAAGCTTACATGTCCATCAATCTCTGCTAGTACTGCAATATCTTTTGGCTTTCTTGCTTCAAACAATTCAGAAACACGAGGCAAACCACCTGTAATATCTTTTGATTTCGCTGTTGCTTTTGGCACTTTCGCTAACACATCAGCAACTTCAACTTTTTCTCCATCATTTACAAGCAATACGCTTTTTGGCTCAAGATTATAAGTAGTCTCTTTGCCTTTAGAATCTAGCACTACAATCGCAGGTTTATAGCCTTGCGGGATATACTCTTGCACTGTGAGTGATTTAATATGCGTTTTTTCATCTTCTTTTTCAATCACGGTTGTGCCTGCTACTACATCATTAAAGCGTATTGTTCCGGCTTGTTCTGCAATCACAAGTGTATTGTAAGCATCCCATGACGCAACAACTGCATCTTTATCATTATTTTTATTTGCAATGCGTGTCTTTTTTGTTACTTCCGCATTATCTTTAGTCTCAATCTTTGAGCCTCTTGCGATATAGTGTCTGCATGCTTCTCTATCATTAGAATCTGCAATCACTGCAAAAATGCCTTTTTCTTTCACAACCATGCCAACACTTACATCATGGTATCGCTCTAACTCATCAGATACAAGGCGATAATACTTCACAACACCATCGGCATTTGCATATATATCTTGTGAAACCGGCTCATTATCTTGTATATGCAATTCACTCGCATAAGGGATACGATTGCCTACATTCCAACCATCTTTAATAACATCTGCGATACTATCTCCGGCTTTTACTTTATAGCCTGTATCATGCGGGATATAGATTTTACCCTCAATCTCGCCAATAACACCTGCTAATTCCCTTTGGGCTGCAATATCAGCCTTACCTAACTCATAAGTCTTCTGCTCTTTTGCACCTTTTAGGACTAAGATGATTCTATCATGTGCGGTTTCAACTTGCAATTCACCATCAAAAGGTGCTTTAATCTTTGGCTCAACAAGCAATACAGAAGCATTTCTTCTATTTGCGATAATATTTTTACCCTCTCTATTTTTATGGGTTTTAATATTATAGTAGCGGATAAAGCCTTCTTTATTTGCAACAATTTGATTTTCCTCTTGACTTCTACTTGCTGTCCCACCGACATGGAATGTTCGTAATGTAAGCTGCGTTCCGGGCTCACCAATAGATTGAGCAGCAATAACGCCAACAGAATCTCCAGTGATACTCATTTTACCTTCACCAAGATTTAGTCCATAGCATTTCGCACATATACCACGCGGTGCTTTACATGTGATAGGGGTGCGGATATTTACTGCACGCACACCTGCGTTTTTAATCTGTTCTGCAATCTCTTCTGTGATGAGTTTGCCCTCTTGCACTAGCACTTCTTTTGAGATTCCATCATGCACTTCAGCAGCGGTTACTCTACCTACAATACGCTCTTGCAATGTCTCAATCATCTCATTACCAACGGCAATATCAGTAAGCTCTACACCCTCATGTGTGCCACAATCTTCCATTGTGATTTTCACATTTTGACTGACATCAATAAGCTTTCTTGTAAGGTAACCAGCATTTGCGGTTTTAAGCGCTGTATCTGCTAGACCTTTTCTTGCTCCGTGTGTTGAAGTAAAGTATTCAAGCACATTCAAGCCCTCTTTAAAGTTTGAGATAATAGGCGTTTCAATAATGCTACCATCAGGCTTTGCCATAAGACCACGCATCGCAGATAGCTGTCTAATCTGTGTCGCACTACCTCTAGCACCAGAATCTGCCATCATATAAATAGGGTTAAATCCACCCCTATCTTTCTCTACAATCTCCATCATCTCTTTTGCCATTTTGTCATTTGTTTCTGTCCAAACATCGATGATTTTATTATAGCGTTCTTGTATAGTCAAAGCACCTTGTTCTGCTTGAGACTGAATCTCACGCACACGCTCTTTAGATTCTGTAATCATTTTAGTTTTAGAATCTGGGATAATAATATCTGCTGCGGCAATAGAAATACCTGCTTTTGTCGCATATTTAAATCCTAAATCCTTTAGATTGTCAAGGAATACCGCTGTGCCACCGATACCGCTTTCTTTATATACGCAGTCAATAAGATTTGATATATCTTTCTTTTTCAAAACGCGATTCCATAAATGTGGCGATACAAAGCTTGGTAAAATAGAACGCAATACCATTCTACCCGCAGTAGTCGTAATTACATGTCGCTCATGCACTACGCGTATGGTGCTATGTATATCAAGCTCATCAAACTCCATTGCCATTGCAATTTCATTAAAGTTTGAGAAAAGCTTATGCTCACCTTTAGAATCTGGCTTCTCAAGGCTTAGATAATAAAGCCCTAAAACCATATCTTGACTTGGCACAGCGACTGGCTTACCGCTTGCTGGTAGCAAAATATTTGCTGAACTTAGCATGAGAATCTTACATTCTGCAATGGCTTCTTTTGATAATGGAACATGCACCGCCATTTGATCCCCATCAAAGTCTGCGTTAAATGCAGAACACACAAGCGGGTGCAACTGGATTGCTTTACCATCAATAAGTTTTGGGTGGAATGCTTGAATTGATTGCTTATGCAATGTCGGCGCACGATTTAGCATAACCGGATAGCCCTCAATAATCTCTTGCAAACACTCCCAAACTTCATTTGTTTTTTGGTCAATCATCTGTTTTGCGGTTTTAATAGTCTTTGCATGTCCTTTTTCTTCAAGCTTTGCAAGTAAATGCGGCTTAAATAGCTCAATAGCCATATTCTTAGGCAATCCGCATTGATCCATGCGTAAATTTGGTCCAACAACAATAACGCTTCTGCCTGAGAAATCCACTCTTTTTCCAAGTAGATTCTGACGGAATCTTCCTTGCTTTCCTTTAATAATTTCTGATAGAGATTTTAGCGGTCGCTTATTTGCACCTTTTACTGCATTTGAGTTTCTACCATTATCAAATAAGGCATCTACTGCTTCTTGCAACATTCTTTTTTCATTACGCACGATAATTTCTGGTGCATCAAGCTCCATTAATCTCTTTAATCGCAAGTTACGATTAATAACGCGACGATACAAATCATTCACATCGCTAACCGCAAACTTACCACCATCAAGGGCTACTAAAGGTCGTAAATCTGGTGGCAATACCGGCAATACGCTAAGCATCATCCACTCTGGTCTATTGCCTGATTGTAAAAAGCTTTCTACAACCTTTAGACGCTTAATATAGGTTTTCTTTTTTGCTTCAGAGTTAGTAGCAGCAATATCTGCTTTTAAAGATTCTAAAAGATTCACTAAATCTAGCTCTTCTAATAATTCCTTAACCGCTTCACCGCCCATTTGTGCTTCAAATCCTGCAAGTTCAAATCGTCCATTCAGATTCTTAAACTGCTCTTCATTCAGCACATCATATTTCATAACTTTTTTTGTCAGCTCATTGTCATAATATGCATCACCTGCATTTTTAACAATATAAGCTTCATAGTAAAGCACTCTTTCTAAATCTTTCATTTTCACACCAAGCAATGTGCCGATACGACTAGGAAGTGAGCTTACATACCAAATATGTGCTACTGGCGTTACAAGCTCGATATGCCCCATTCTTGAGCGGCGAACTTTTGCGGTTGTAACCTCTACGCCACATTTCTCACATATCACATCTTTATAACGCCCTTTTCTATACTTACCGCAATGGCATTCATAATCTCTTACTGGTCCAAAGATTTTCGTGCAGAAAAGCCCATCTCTCTCTGGTTTTAGCGTGCGATAATTAATTGTCTCTGGTTTTTTTACTTCACCTCTACTCCATGAGCGTATTTTCTCTGGACTTGCTAAGACTATTTGAAAAGAGCTAAAATCTTTTGGTCTATCTTTCTCTTTTTCACTGATTGTTAAAGGCTCATCTTGATTCTCACCATATACATTAACATCAAGGGCTAAAGACTGCAACTCTTTTGTTAAAACATAAAAAGTTTCTGGGATTGCAGAATCTCCAATAGGATAGCCTTTTGTAATCGCCTCATACGCCTCTCTTCTACCATTTACATCATCAGATTTGATAGTAAGCATTTCTTTCAAAGTATGTGCTGCACCATAAGCTTCTAATGCCCATACTTCCATTTCACCAAATCGCTGCCCACCAAAAAGCGCTTTACCGCCAACTGGCTGCTGCGTTACAAGTGAGTAAGGTCCTGTGCTTCTTGCATGCACTTTTTCATCGACAAGGTGATGAAGTTTCAACATATACATATAGCCGACATTAACTCTCTCTTTGATTTTCTCACCGGTTTTACCATCATAAAGCTCAGTTTTTCCGTCCATATCTATTCTAGCCATTTCAAATAGCTTGTTGAACTTTTCTTGCGATATACCCTCAAATACTGGAATAGCAAACTTTACACCATTGCTCCAATCTCTCGCATAAGCAAGTAAATCATCTTTACTCGCAGATTCTAGAATCTTAATAACAGAATCATCTTCATTCACAGCTTTTGCTATTTCAATCATTTTAGCTTTAAGCTCTGTGCTAAACTCATATTGAGATTTTTTCAACTCATCTTCTATTTGCTCCCCAAAACGCTTACCGATTAATCCTAAATGCACTTCTAGAATCTGCCCGATATTCATACGACTTGGCACACCCAAAGGATTAAGGATAATATCAATTGGCTCTCCATCTTTTGTATAAGGCATATCAACTGCTGGGACAATATTACTTACAATACCTTTATTCCCATGTCGCCCTGCCATTTTATCGCCGACTTTTAGCTTTCTTTTTGTTGCAATATAGATTTTTACAAGCTTTACAACGCCATTTGGTAAAATATCATCTTTTTCTAAAATCGCAAGTTTTTCTTCATGCTCGACACCTAAAACTCGCTTTTGCTCTAAAAAGTTATTTTTAATCTGTTCGTATTGATTCTGAATCTCTTTAGAATAGCTTTTAATAAGTGTATTTAATGCAAAGCGATTAATATCATCAAATTCTTTTTTAGGGATACACTCACCTTTTTTAAAGACTTTATCATTAATCTTTGCTTCCGCACTTAGCGGCTCTTTTGACAATACATAAGAGATTCTAAGCATCTCTTCTTTATTCAGCATTGTCAAACGCTCATGATGCTCAATATCTAAATCAGACTTTTCATCTTCATAAGCCTGTCTTGCTCTGGCATCTTTTTCATAGCCTTTTTTTGTAAAGATTTTTACATCTACAACATAGCCCTCCATGCTTTGTGGGCAATAAAGCGATTTATTGACAACATGTCCGGCTTTTTCTCCAAAAATCGCACGCAATAATCGCTCTTCTGGTGTTGGCTTTACATCGCCTTTTGGTGTTACCTTACCAACTAGAATCATACCGCCTGTTACATAAGTCCCAATCTTTACAATACCACTTTCATCAAGGTGGGCGATACTATCTTCTCGCACATTTGGAATATCCGCAGTAATCTCTTCAATACCATGTTTAAGCTCTCTTGCCTCTATCTCTTTTTCATATATATGCACTGAAGTAAAGGCATCATCTTTAATGATATTCTCACTTACAACAATCGCATCTTCAAAGTTATAACCATACCAAGGCATGAAAGCAACGCGGATATTTTTACCCAATGCAAGTTCCCCACTATCCATACTCGCACCATCTGCGATAATCTGTCCGGCTTTAATCTTATCGCCTACTTTTACAATCGGTCGTTGTGTAAAGCTTGTATTTTGATTGGTTCTCATATTTTTTTGCATTGAATAACTATCAATATAAGCACCATTTTCATTTTCGCCAAGTATATAGATATTTTTACCATCTACTTTTTCTACAACACCACCTTGTCTTGCCTTAATAGCCGCCCAAGAATCTCGTGCAATAACGCTTTCAATACCTGTCCCAACAATAGGTGCATCTGGCTTTAATAGCGGCACAGCTTGTCGCTGCATGTTAGATCCCATAAGTGCGCGGTTAGCATCATCATGCTCTAAGAACGGAATGAGTGAAGCCGCAACACCAACAAGCATTCTAGCACTCAAATCTATAAGCTCAACATCTTCTGTTTTACGCAATGAAATCTCACCACCGCAACGAGTTTCAATCAAGCCCTCTACAATCTTATTTGTAGAATCTAGCTTTGTGCTTGCAGGGGCTATAACCTTGCC
The DNA here is from genome assembly GCF_000686565.1 of Helicobacter bilis ATCC 51630. Classification (GTDB taxonomy): domain Bacteria; phylum Campylobacterota; class Campylobacteria; order Campylobacterales; family Helicobacteraceae; genus Helicobacter_A; species Helicobacter_A bilis. Next base: position 41,178 of record NZ_JMKW01000010.1, on the reverse strand, counting down.
ATCTTCTTGTGTTGCAGTAAGATATACTACTTCATTTGTCGTTTTTCCATCGACTACTTTTTTATAAGGGGCTTCAATAAAGCCTAAATCATTTACTTTTGTAAAAGTTGATAGGGTATTAATAAGCCCGATATTCTGCCCTTCTGGTGTCTCAATAGGACAGATTCTACCATAATGCGTTGGATGCACATCTCTTGCCTCAAAGCCTACACGCTCTTTTACCAAACCGCCCTCGCCTAATGCTGAAAGTCGCCTTTTATGCGTAATCTCTGATAGCGGATTTGTCTGATCCATAAATTGTGATAATTGCCCACTTGCAAAAAACTCCATAATCGTGCTTGTAATCATTTTAGAGCTAATCAAATCATGCGGCATTACATTTTCAAAAGAAGTTTGTTGTGTAAGTTTATCTTTGATTGATTTTTGCATTTTAACAAGCCCTGAGTGAAGCTCATTTGCAAGCAACTCACCAATAGCCCTAATTCTTCTATTCCCTAAGTGATCCCTATCATCAATCCTGCCCTTACCATTGCGAACTTGCATAAGATATTTAACCGTTTCAATAATATCTTCATAGGTTAGCACACTTACATAATCTGGCACTTTAAGATTTAACTTATGATTCATTTTCATACGACCAACGCCTGTTAAATCATAACGCGAAGGATCAAAGAATAACTGCTCGATAAATTTATGTGCCACTTCTCTTGTTACAGGTTCTGCTGGACGCATAACCTTATAGATTCTAATAGCTGCTAAATCGCATTCATCATCAATTTTTTCCGTTTGGCGAATGTTTTTCAAGCTTTCCATATCTGCAAGGAATGAGTTAATGATAGAGTTATCATAGCCCGGTGCTGTATCATGGATAATCTTAAATTTTGTTATCTTATTGTCATTTAACTTCTTTGTATTCGCTTCATTTAAAGGTGAGAGTGTATCAAGTATTACTTCTCCGCTTTTGCTATCAATGACTGGTTCTGCAAGATAAGTATTTAAAAGATTTGTTGTAGAAAACTCTACTTTATCATAGCTGATATTTTGCTCGTTTAAATCTCTTATACGCTTTTTATTGAATCTTTTTCCCGCAGATAAAACAACCTGCCCTTTTTCATTTATCAAATCATACTCAAGGCTTCCCTCAATATCATTTGGATTAAATGGAATATAGAATTTATCCTTTTTCACAGACACATCAAGCACAGGATAAAGCATTTGAATAATCTGCTGCTTACTATAACCTAATGCTCTAAAAAGGATAGTAACAGGCATTTTTCTTCGCTTATTGATTCTTACATACATAATGTCTTTTGCATCATATTCAAAATATAGCCAAGCGCCCATATTTGGAATAATTTGTCCGGTATAGATAAGCTTATTTGCTGAAGTGTTTGACTCATCTTCCTTAAAGATAACGCCCGGACTTCTATGAAGCTGATTTACCACAACTCGCTCAACCCCATTAATAATGAAAGACACCCTATCAGTCATTAATGGAATCTCACGCACATAGATGGTTTGCTCTTTAATATCCTTAACGCCTACTTGCTCGCCCTTGTCATCTTTATCCCACAATACAAGGCGAATCTTAATTTTCAATGGAATAGAATATGTTAAGCCTCTTACCATTGTTTCAGCAATAGTGTATTTCTGCTTACCAAACTCACAGCCAGCATATTCCAAAGTAACACGACCAGCACTATCTTGAATAGGAAAAATAGACTTTAATACACGCTCAATCCCACTTTCTCTACTATCATTTGAATACAAAAAAGAATCATAGCTATCCTTTTGCAGCATTAATAAGTTAGGAACATCAAGCTCTTCTTGGCTTTTTGAAAAATCAACTCTTAATCTCGTGTTTGTTAGTCGTCGTTTGCCCATATTAACCCTCTTTATCTCAAAGTTTTTTAAGAGCCAAATACTCTCTCTAGCCTACCATACCCCATAATAGAAATATGATACAATAGAGAGAATATTTATAAAATTATAAAAATGCAAAAAAGCCTATCCAAAGGCGGATAGAATCTCCGCCACAAAGATAGGCTTAAAAAGCTTACAATAGTTAGGTAAAAGTTATTTTACTTCTACTTTTGCACCTGCTTCTTCAAGTTTTTTCTTAAAGTTTTCAGCGTCTTCTTTGCTTACGCCTTCTTTAAGTGTATTTGGTGTTTTCTCTGTTGCTTCTTTAGCTTCTTTTAAGCCAAGACCAGTGATTTCTCTAACAGCCTTAATAACATTGATTTTGTTTGCACCCGCATCAACAAGCACAACATCAAATTCTGTTTTCTCTTCAGCTGCAGCTCCAGCACCACCACCAGCAACTGCACCAGCTACAACCGTTGGAGCAGCACTTACACCAAATTTTTCTTCAAACGCTTTTACTAACTCTGATAACTCTAAAACCGATAAATTACCGATATATTCTAATACATCTTCTTTTGAAATTGCCATATTAAGCTCCTTGCTCTTCTTTTTGTTTTCTTAAATTGTCTAATCCTGTCGCAAAATACCTTGCAGGTGCTGTCCATACAGACAACAACATACCAATCAATTCATCTTTGCTTGGTAGTTTAGATACTGCAGTGATATGCTTAGAATCTACAATCTCGCCATCAAAATAGCCAAATTTAACGCTAAATTTTTCGCTATTTGCTTCTTGAAATTTACATACAACTTTTGATAAAGAAATCTGATCGTTAGACCAAATATAAATATTTGTATCTTTGAGTTCAGCTTCTTTATAACCTGCTTGTTTCAATGCAATATTTGCAAGCTTATTTTTAATAACCTGCACGCAAATATCAGAATCTTTAGAGCTTCTGCGTAAAGACTCTAATTGCTTTACTTGCAATCCTTTATAATCACAAATAATCATTGCACTAGCATTTTTAAAGCTTTCGCTTAAATTTGCCACAAGCTGTGCTTTCTCTTCTCTTGTCATGCTTCCTCCTTTCAGCCTTCAAACTTATACGGGGTAATTTTTAAGCTTCACGCCCCAGTAGTCTCTAGCCCAAGATAAAGATAAAAAGATTCTAGAATCTTTATTTTACTTCCCTGCTATTTTACATCCATAAGTTCTTGTGAATCCACTTTAACTGATGGACTCATCGTCAAAGAAAGGTTACTTGACTTAATATATTTGCCTTTCGCAGTGCTTGGCTTTAACCTATTGATAGTTTTTACAAACTCAACTAGATTGTCAAGCAATTTATTATTATCAAAACTTGCCTTACCAATAGGGCTATGAATGTTTCCTTTTTTATCAACACGGAAATTTACTTGTCCGCTTTTTGCATTTGCAACAGCTTTTGCTACATCAGCAGTAACCGTACCTGTCTTTGGATTTGGCATGATACCTTTTGGTCCCAATATTCTACCAACTTTACCAACAAGTGGCATCATATCAGGTGTGGCAATCACCATATCAAAATCTATATTTCCGCCCTCAATCTGTTCTGCTAAATCTTCATCGCCAACCACATCAGCACCAGCTTTTCGTGCCTCATCAGCTTTTAAATCCTTTGCAAATACCGCAACTCTTACCTTTTTGCCCGTGCCATGTGGCAATACAACTGCACCGCGGATCATTTGATCGGCATGACGCGGATCAACACCAAGTCGCAATGCAACCTCCACAGTTTCATCGAATTTTGCAGAAGCAAGGGATTTTACCGCATTTATCGCAGATTCCATATCGTAAGTTTTATCACAATCAATTTTTTGAGATAAAGCTTGTAATCTTTTTGACATTTTTTTCTTCATTATGATTCTCCAAAAATTAATCTACTATTTCAACGCCCATGCTTCTAGCACTACCCGCAACTATCTTTTTTGCCTCTTCAATGTCAGTCGTATTTAAATCTTCCATTTTTGTTTTTGCAATCTCTTCAAGTTGAGATTGTGTAAGCTTACCAATTTTATTTTTCAAAGGATTATCAGAACCCTTTGTCAATTTAGCAACATTTTTAATCAAATCTGTTACAGGCGGCTTTTTAGTAACAAATGTAAAACTTTTATCTTGATACACGGTAATGATAACGGGGATATTAAAATTACCCATATCCTTTGTTTTCTCATTAAAAGCTTTACAAAATTCCATAATATTAACGCCCCTTTGTCCAAGAGCTGGACCCACTGGAGGAGATGGATTTGCTTTGCCAGCTGGAATCTGCAATTTTAATTCGCCAACAATCTTTTTTGCCATTGTCTATCCTTATTTAAAAAATGTTAAAGAATTTTTTCAACTTGCACATCATTAATCTCTGTGAGAGTATTACGACCAAAAATAGAAACATTAAGCTTTAATTTCTTAGTTTTTATATCATAACTCTCAACGACACCAGTGAAGTTAGCAAAAGGTCCATCTGTGATTAAGACAGACTCGCCGGTAGCAAATGAAACTTTAGGGCGAGGCGCAGGTCTATTCTCAATCTTATCTAAAATATTTTGAATATCTGCTTCACTTAAAGGCGTGGGCTTTTTGCTCTCTCCAATGAATCTACCAACTCTTGGTAATGACTGAATCATATGCCAAAGCTCCGTATCCAAGTTAATATATACAAACACATATCCCGGATAGATACTTCTTTGCACCGTCTTTTTCTTCTTATCTTTGATTTCAAAAACATCTTCAGTAGGAACAACTATGTTTTTCAAACGATGGGAAGCATTATTCTGCTCAATAAGATTCTCTATAGCTTTCTTTACAGATTGCTCACTTCCCGAATATGTTTGTATTGCATACCATTGAAATTCCATTAGCTATTCCTTAATTTACCAACAATTCCTAAGATACTATACGCGAAATCGTATAATGGAAAAAGACATCGATAACTGCCAGAAACAAGGCAATTACAGAAACAACAATAATCACAGAAACAAATGCAGTCCGCACTTGCTCTTTTGTTGGAAAGATAACTTTTCCCAACTCATCTTTAGATTCTTTATAATATTTTTTTATCTTCACTATAAAAACCTTGATACCAAATCTATAATGGCAGGCCAGGAAGGACTCGAACCCTCAACACTCGGTTTTGGAGACCGATGCTCTAACCATTGGAGCTACTGACCTTCCCAAACAAATACTAGAAATTCAAGCGATCCCTATGCCTCACAGAATGTGAGACACAACATACAATTTTGTAGAATGAAATCAGCTTGTTTTAAGCTTTACTTCTTTATGTATTGTATGTTTATTTAATCTTGGGCAGAACTTTTTAAGCTCCAGTTTTTCTGTATTTGTTTTTGCATTCTTTGTAGTGCTATAATTAATATCACCACATTCAGAACACTTCAATCCAACTTTAACCAAATTACCCTTTGCCATAACTTTTCCTATTCAATGATTTTTGTTACAGCACCAGCACCAACTGTTCTACCACCCTCGCGGATAGCAAATCTTGTCCCAAGCTCTAATGCAATAGGATTCAATAATTCAACAGTGATTTTAACATTATCACCCGGCATTACAAGTTCAGTGCCTTCTGGTAAAATAATCGCACCTGTAACATCTGTTGTTCGCACATAGAATTGCGGACGATAGTTGTTATGGAATGGTGTATGTCTTCCGCCTTCATCTTTTGTAAGAACATAGATTTCAGCTTCAAACTTTTTATGTGGAGTGATTGAGCCGGGCTTACAAAGCACCATACCTCTTTCTACTTCCTCTTTCTTAGTTCCACGCAAAAGCACACCGACATTATCGCCAGCCTCACCTTGATCCATTTCTTTACGGAACATTTCAACACCTGTAACAGTAGTTTTCTGTGTATCACGGATTCCCACGATTTCAACTTCATCACCTACTTTTACAACACCTCTTTCAATTCTACCTGTAACAACCGTTCCACGACCAGCGATAGAGAACACATCTTCAACAGGCATAAGGAAAGTTTTATCAACATCTCTTTTTGGTGTAGGAATGTAGCTATCAACAGCAGCCATAAGATCTAGAATCTTTTGTCCCCATTCACCAACCGTTCCAGCTTTTGCCTCTTCAAGTGCTTTTAGTGCAGACCCACCAACGATAGGTGTATCATCACCCGGGAATTCATACTCATTTAATAAATCCCTTACTTCCATTTCTACTAACTCAAGCAATTCAGGGTCATCAAGCATATCTTGCTTATTCAAAAATACAACAATATATGGAACACCTACTTGTCTTGAAAGTAGAATATGCTCTCTTGTCTGTGGCATAGGACCATCAGATGCAGATACAACCAAAATCGCACCATCCATTTGTGCAGCACCTGTAATCATGTTTTTTACATAGTCCGCGTGTCCGGGGCAATCCACATGCGCATAGTGTCTGTTTTCTGTCTCATACTCAATATGAGAAGTAGCGATTGTAATACCTCTTTCCTTCTCTTCTGGTGCGTTGTCAATATTATCATAATCTTTAAGCTCTGCAAGACCCTTAGTTGCCAATACAGCAGAGATTGCGGCACTCAAAGTTGTTTTACCATGATCGACATGCCCAATAGTTCCCACATTCACATGCGGCTTACTTCTGTTAAATTTCTCTTTAGCCATAGCTATCTCCTAAAATAAAATTAAACACGACTATTGAATAAAAATTCAAAACCAACGAAAAACTGGAGCCCATAAGCGGGATTGAACCGCCGACCTCTTCCTTACCAAGGAAGTGCTCTGCCACTGAGCTATATGGGCAAAAATAAAAAACTATAAATAATTACATAATAGATTTAAAACGAGAACTAGCAGGAAACAAAAGCGTTTAGAAAAAATCCTAAAATAACTAAGTTTTCAGCTCCCAGTCGTTAATAAATCGAAATAATCTATTCACACAAATGGAGCGGGAAACGGGGCTCGAACCCGCGACCCTCAGCTTGGAAGGCTGATGCTCTAGCCAACTGAGCTATTCCCGCAAACAAAACAATGGTGGTGAGTCGTGGATTCGAACCACGGAAGACATAGTCAGCAGATTTACAGTCTGCCCTCGTTGGCCACTTGAGTAACTCACCACAAATGCTAAAAAACTGGTCAAACACTGATGTTTTATTTAAAGTCAAAATAACTAAACTTAAAAATATTAGAGTTTGATAAAAATGGAGCTGGTTAAGGGACTCGAACCCCCGGCCTGCTGCTTACAAGGCAGCTGCTCTACCAACTGAGCTAAACCAGCAAAACATAACAGAAACATCGATCGTTCAGTTGAACGCTAATGGAAATGAAAAATAAAGATTGAACTATACCTTAATTTTTTAATCTTGTCAATACTTAAAACAACATTTTCTCAATTTTATTAGAAACAAAGTGATTACATATGTCAAACAACTCACACATTCATGTGCCAAAATCAAACTCTACTGAATTTTAATATATAACAATATGTTTCATCATAGCTTATGACACAATGATTCTGCAACTAATCACGCGGATAACGCAAAACAATGCGACCTTTATCAAGACTATATGGGGTTAATTCTATCTGCACATTATCGCCGGGTAGAATCTTAATATTGTGCATACGCATTTTACCAGAGATATGGCATAGCACTATATGCTTATTCTCTAACTCTACTCTGAATGTCGTGCTAGGCAACGCCTCGATTACTTTACCATCTACTTTAATTACATCATCTTTTGCCATTTATAACTCCGTTAAAATTCTTGCCTTTCCATCAATGATTGCAATTGTGTGCTCATGATGAGAAGTGTTTAAACCATCTTTGCTTACAACAGACCATTTATCATCTAAAATGACTGGTTCGCCATTTTTTTGACATACCATAGGCTCAAGGCAGAATACCATGCCATTTTTTACCTTAGGACCGCCCATTTTGACACCATCTTCTAAATAGTTTGGGATACTCGGCTCTTCATGTGGCTTTGTGCCTATGCCATGCCCACAGAATCCAAGTAAAGGCACAAAGCCCATGCCCTCGATATTTTCCTGTAAAATAGCACTAATCTCTTTAAATCGCATGCCAACTTTTATAGAATCTATTGTATTATAAAGTGTGCGTAAGGAACACTCCATAAGCTTTGTGTCCTTATCGCTTACCTTGCCTACACCAATAGTAATTGCCCCATCGCCATAATAATTTTTATATTTCGTGCCAATATCAATGCCAACTATATCGCCCTGTCTTAAACGATAATCGGTTGGAATGCCATGTATAATCACTTGATTCACAGATATACATGCCGCATTAGGAAAGCCATATAATCCTTTAAAGCTTGGCAATGATTCTAATGACAGAATCTTATCTTCGATTGCCTTGTCAAGCTCTAAAAGACTAATCCCCTCACTCACTATCGTTTTAGCATAATCAAGCGTTAGGGCGACTAGCTTATTTGCTTGTGCTAGTAATGCTAACTCATTTTTATTTCTTGTCGCAATACTCATAGTAAGCTTAGATTCCCACCGCACTTAATGTTTGATACTTGCTTGTATAGAGCTGTGCCTCAATCTTTCTCATTGTATCAATAGCAACTTGGACTACAATCAATACAGAAGTCCCACCAAATACAAAATGCACCCCTATACCTTTTAATAGAATCCACGGAATAGTAGAAATAATCGCAAGATATAAAGCACCCCAAAATGTTAAATGCCCTGCTACCTTATTGAGATAACTTGCGGTATTCTCTCCGGGTCTAAGACCGGGTATATAGCCATTTTGTCGCTTAAGATTATCTGCTATATCTTTTGCGTTAAATACAATTGAAGAGTAAAAATACGCAAAAAAGATAATAAAGATAAACATAAGGATATTATAAAAATACGATGATGGGCTTATGTAGTCTGCAATTATAACAAGCCACGAGTCACTATTTGCTTGATTTTCTGCAACCTGTTTTCCTGCAAATTGCTGCAATATGGTTGATGGAAAAACAAGCAGGGCTGAAGCAAAAATAGGCGGAATAACACCGCTTAAATTTATCTTAATTGGAATGTAGTTCATAATCCGCTTATGCTGATTTTGCATGATGACTTTACGCGCATAAGAGATAGGCACTCTTCTCTCACCAAGCTCAACATAAATAATAACAAACACGGTAATAAGGATAACCGCCAATACAAGTAATAGTTGGAATATGCTTTTTTCATTCTCACTTACCGCACTAAACTCCGCACCAATCGCACCCGGAATCCCAGATACAATCCCAGCAAAAATGATAAGGCTTATACCATTACCCACGCCTCTTTGTGTAATCTGCTCTCCTATCCACATGAGAAGCATCGTCCCAGCAAGCATAGAAATAACCGCAATAGACACAAATAAAGTCATATTATGCAACATAATAGCACTACCACCATCAATGCTTTGCAGACCATAGGATACACTGATTGCCTGCACGATTGTAATAAATATCGTAAGATAGCGGATAATCTGCATATACTGCTGCATACCATCTCTCTCTTTTTTCATCTTGCCGATATTTGCAAAAGTCGCTGATAAAAGCTCCATAATAATTGACGCAGTGATATAAGGCATGATACCAAGAGAGATAATACTAACGCGTTCCAACGCATTACCGCTAAACATATTAAAAAGTCCAAGCGCATTGCTTGCATTGCTATCAAAAATGCGTTTTAACACTTCAGCATCAACGCCGGGAACAGGAACATAAGATAGCATTCTATAAGCAAATAAGAATGCGAGAGTAATAAGAATTTTATTGAGAATACTTTTATTCATTAAGCTTGTCCAGTTACTACAACACTTTCATCACTGATTTTAGATTTTAGATTCTTTGCACTTGCCCCAATAAGCTTTACTTTTGTAACATATTTTGGGATTGTGTAAATCGAGCGTAAAGTCTCAAGGTTTATAGAATCTAGTGTTGCAACTTTTTTTTGTTTTTCAACATTAATAACAAAAGGCTTTTCCACATGTGAGTTAAAACCAACTTTTGGCAATCTTCTTTGTAATGGTTGCTGTCCGCCCTCAAAACCTCTTTTTGCTTTATAACCTGTTCTTGCAGTTTGCCCTTTACCACCACGAGTAGAAGTTTTACCCATGCCAGAACCCTGCCCTCGCCCTACTCTTTTAATGTCTTTTGTGCTATTTTCAGCGGGTTTAATTTTTTCTAACATACTTTCTCCTTACGCCTTGATTCTAACAAGCGCATCAATAGTCGCACGCACTACATTGTATGGGTTATTAGAGCCAAGCGATTTTGTCAAAATATCTTTGATACCAGCAAGCTCTATAACAGGACGAGCACTTCCACCAGCAATAACACCAGTTCCCTCGCTTGCAGACTTTAATAGAATCTTGCTTGCATTATATTTATGCTCAATATCATGTGCGATTGTTGTGCCTTTAATATTGACTTGCACAATATTTTTAAACGCATCATCAACTGCTTTTTTAATCGCATCGGGGACTTCTTTGGCTTTGCCTAAACCAAAGCCTACTAAGCCATTGCGATTACCAACAACAACAAGCGCATTAAAGCGGAATCTTCTACCACCTTTTACAACTTTTGTTACGCGTCCTATATTTACCACAACTTCACTAAATTCTTCTCTATTGATTTCCACTTGTCTCTCCTTATAGAGCTATGCCATTATTTCTTAAGCCATCAGCAAATGCAGCAACTACGCCATGATATAAATATCCATTTCTATCAAACACAACCGCATCAATATTTTTTGCTTTTAAAAGCTTTGCAAATTCAGCACCCATTTTATTTGTGTCTTCTTTTGTATTGCCAACTTTTAATACTCTGCTATCAATAGCTGCGATTGTATGCCCTTTGCTATCATCAATAGCTTGTGCGTAAAAATGTTTATTTGAACGGAATACGCTTACTCGTGGCTTTGTCGCACTTCCATTGCATTGAGAACGGATACGCTTTTTACATTTTTCTCTTAGAATCTTTTTTTTCTCTAAAACTTTAGCTGTCATATTCTCACCTTATTATTTTTTAGAAGTTTTTCCTGCTTTACGCAATATCACTTCATCGCTGTATTTCACACCCTTACCTTTATATGGCTCTGGTGGTCTAAACTCTCTAATCTCTGCGGCAATTTGTCCAATTTGCTGTTTATCACTTCCTTTAATGGTAATGGTATTTTTTTCAACACCAATTTCAACATTTTCAGGGATAGGATACTTAATTGGGTGAGAGAATCCAAGCGCTAACTCTAGAGTCTTACCGCTTACATTTGCCTTATAACCTACACCATTAATCTCAAGTGTTTTTGTAAAGCCTTCATGCAAACCTACAACAATATTATTTGCTAACGCACGATAAGTTCCCCAAAATGCACGAGATTGTGGCATATCGTCTAATAGTGAAAAAGATAATTGCTTATCCTCAAGCTTAATGCCAACTCTACCATGTGTCTCAAGCTCTTTGCTCTCTTTCTTGCCTTTGAAAATGATTTTACTATTATCAACCTTTACTTCAATACCATCTGGGATACTGATAGGCTTCTTACCAATTCTTGACATTTCTACTCCTACCAAATACTGCAGAGGGCCTCGCCTCCAACATTTGTTTTATAAGCTTCATCATTTGCGATTACACCTTTGCTTGTGCTAACAACGATGATTCCATAACCATTTTTGAATCTTTTTAATTCCTTAGAAGTTTTATATACTCTTCTTCCGGGCTTACTGATACGAGTGATTTCATTAATCACAGAAACACCAGAATCATCATAAGCAAGTTGCACGAAAATGCTTTGTTTGCCATCTTTATCATTGATTTTATAATCTTTAATAAAGCCTCTTTGCTTAAAAACTTCCATAATACTTGCAACAATTTTTGCATAATATAATTCAGTGCTATCAAGCTTTCTCATTGCTGCATTTCTAATCCGCGTAAGAGAATCTGCAATAATATCATTGACCATCTTTATCTCCTTACCAGCTTGCTTTTCTTAAACCGGGGATTAATCCCTCATTGCCCATTTTTCTTAAACACACGCGACACAAAGAAAAATCACGATACACAGAATGTGGTCTGCCACATACTTGACAACGCGTATATTTGCGAACACTAAATTTTGCTTTTCTCTTTGCTTTTGCTATCATAGATTTCTTTGCCATAAATTATCTCCCTTTTGCAAACGGCATACCAAGTAATTCTAAAAGCTTAAAGGCTTCTTTATCATCATCTGTGCTTGTTACAATCGTAATATTCATACCATGCGTAACCATAATGTCATCATAAACAACTTCAGGAAACATAAGCTGCTCGTTTAAACCAAAGCTATAATTACCACGACCATCAAAGCCATTGCGAGGTATCCCTCTAAAGTCTTTCACTCTTGGCAATGCAATAACAATGAGTTTTTCTAAAAAGTTATACATCATATTGCCACGCAAAGTAACTTTTACACCCATTGGCATACCTTCACGCATTTTAAAACCTGCAACAGATTTTTTTGCCTTTGTGATAATTGCCTTTTGCCCTGCAATCAAAGAGATAGTATCAGCAATGTTTTGCATGATCTTTGCCTCTTTAGCATACTCACCAGCACCTACGCTAATCACAATCTTTTCTAACTTTGGTAAAAGCATAGGATTCTTAATATCTAACGCTTTTTTAAGCTCTTCTCTAATCTCATTTTTATATCGTTCTTTTAAAGCATACATATTTCACTCCTATGATTTTTTTACATTAGAAATATGTATAGGCATTTCTTTTGCAACAAAACCACCTTTTTTATTATCATCTGTTGGCTTTACTGCCTTTTTTGCCACTTTACAATCTTTAACAATCAAAGTATTTTTCTTTGGGAATACAGCAAGAACTTCACCGCTTTTACCCTTATCATCACCAGCGATAATTGTTACCATATCGCCTTTTTTAATCTTTACCTTATTCACTATAATACCTCCGGAGCTAACGATACTATCTTCATAAAATTTGCATATCGCACTTCTCTACTAACTGGACCAAAAATACGAGTGCCGATTGGCTCTCTTTTTGCATCAAGCAATACTGCCGCATTATCATCAAAACGCACAAGAGAGCCATTGTCTCTGTGAATCTCTTTTTTTGTGCGGACAACAACAGCTTTTAACACTTGCCCTTTTTTTACCTTGCCATTTGGGATAGCCTTTTTAACAGACACCACAATAACATCACCTACGCTTGCATACCGCTTATGGCTACCGCCTAAAACTTTGATACACATAACTTCTTTTGCACCGCTATTGTCAGCAACGCTTAGTCTTGTAAAACTCTGTATCATTCTGACACTCCTACTACTACAATATCTTTCAATGTAAAGGCTTTATGCTTAGAGATAGGCTTGCACTCAATCGCACTTACCACATCACCAACCTTTGCTTTATGCTCTTCATCATGAATGATATATTTTTTGAATCTTTTTACGATTTTGCGATATTTTGGATGCACAACTTTTCGTTCTACTAAAATAACCGCACTTTTATTACCCGCAATACTTACGACCTTGCCTTGTATTACTCTTTTGTGTGCTTGCTTTTCACTCATAAACAATCCCTTAATTATTTTCTTCTAAATTGAGTTTAGCTGATATTGCTGTCGCGATACGCGCAATATCTTTACGCACAACGCTAATTTCGCTAGGCTTAGTTAGCTGTGCTGTTTTTAGCTTTATTCTCAAGGTAAATAACTCTGTTTTCTTATCTTTCAATAATTGCCTTAATTCTGGCAAATCCTTATCTTTCAAATCAGTATATTTCATTTTCACTCTCGCTCGTTACAATTTTTGTTTTAAATGGTAATTTACTTTGTGCTAATGCAAGTGCATCGCGTGCTGTTGCCTCATCAATACCAATCATCTCGTAGATAATACGACCGGGCTTAATATTCATAACCCATTTTTCAACACTACCTTTACCTTTACCCATTCTCACTTCAAGTGGCTTTGCGGTTAAAGGCTTATCTGGGAAAACTCGTATCCATACCTTACCCGCCCTTTTTACATGGCGAGTCATAGCAATCCTTGCAGATTCTATCTGTCTTGAATCTATCCTGCCATGTTCAAGCGCTTTGATACCAATATCGCCAAATGCAAGGGCATTACCGCGATGAGATTTACCGCGATTTCTGCCTTTCATCTGCTTTCTATATTTTGTCCTTTTTGGCATTAACATAATCTATCTCCTTTTAGCTTTCGTGCGAGAATCTTTTGATTCTTCTCTTTCAGTCTGGATACCCTTTTGTAAAACTTCGCCTTTAAAGATCCAAACTTTTACACCAATGATTCCATAAGTCGTTGCCGCTTCAGCAAAGCCATAATCAATTTTTGCACGCAGTGTATGCAAAGGCACTCTACCTTCCATATACCACTCTGTTCTCGCCATTTCAGCACCTGCTAAACGACCAGACACTTTTACCTTAATGCCTTTTGCACCAGACTTCATTGCTTGCTGCATAACTTTTTTCATCGCTCTTCTAAAAGCAACTCTACGCTCAAGCTGCATTGCAACACTTTCTGCTGCAAGTTGTGCGTTAGCTTGTGCTCTCTTTACTTCTTTAATGTTTATAGCAACATCTTTATTCACAAGCTTTCTTAAAGTTTCTTTTACCTTTTCAATATCCGCACCTTTTTTACCGATGATTAATCCCGGCTTTGCTGCTACAACAGTTACGCGAAGCTTTGTTGCCATGCGTTCAATGATAATTTCACTTACACTCGCATAATAAAGTTCTTTTTTCAAGAATTTACGAATAATGTGATCCTCGCCAATTCTCTCTGGTGTGTTTTGAGCGTTTGGAAACCATCTTGAAGTCCAATTTCTATTAATGCCTAATCTTAGTCCGATTGGATTGACTTTTTGACCCATTTACTTAACCTCACCTTTACTTTTTTTGCTTGTTTGTTTAGCTGCCTTTTTTACTGCATTTACTTCCACATATATATGTGCCATAGGCTTTCGTATAGGAGTTGCCCTACCTCTCGCCCTTGGCATGAAACGACGCAATACCGGACCTGCATCAACCCTACACGAAGTAACTTCAGCACCAGTAGATTCAAACCCGCCATTTGCAAGTGCTGATGCTAATGTCTTATAAATAGCTTTTGCTGCCTTGTTTGGAGTAAATTCTAAACTTGCTAATGCAACTTCAGCATTCATACCTTGCACTTGTCTTGCGATTAAACGCGCTTTCGTGGGAGATAGACGCGCATAACGCAAAATAGCTACACCGCCATTTGTTTGTTTTGTATTCTGTTTTTTAGCCATTGTCATCCCTCATTACTTACCAATTTTCTTTTGGACACTGCCTTTATGCCCTTTAAAAGTTCGCGTTGGGGCAAACTCACCAAGCTTATAGCCCACATGATTCTCTGTAACATACACAGGCACAAAAGTGCGACCATTATGCACACTGAAAGTTAATCCTATCATTTCTGGCAGGATAGTGCTTCTTCTTGACCATGTTTTAATGGGCTTATTATCTTTTGCGGCTTTTGCCTTTACTACTTTCTTTTCAAGATGAGTATCTATAAAAGGACCTTTTTTAATTGATCTTGCCATATTATTTCCTTACTTCTTTCGTCTTGATATGATAAGTCTATCACTCGCTTTTTTGCGTCTTGTCTTATAGCCTTTAGCTGGCGTTCCCCAAGGCGATACAGGATGACCGCTTGAGCCAGTTTTACCCTCACCACCACCATGTGGGTGATCTACTGGGTTCATAGCACTACCACGAGTTTGTGGGCGGATACCTCTATGACGATTCCTACCTGCCTTACCGATAGATATATTTGCAAAATCTTCATTCCCTACATTGCCGATTGTCGCCATACACTCTTCTAAAATGTATCGCATTTCACCGCTTGGCATACGCAAGATTGTATATTTACCTTCACGCCCCATAATCTGTGCCGATGCACCAGCACTTCTTGCAATCGCACCACCTGCTTGTGGGTGTAACTCAATGTTATGAACGATTGTCCCAATAGGAATATTTTTAAGCTTCATTGCAAAGCCTACTTTTACATCAAGCCCACCTTCAGCCGCGATAACCAAATCGCCAACTTTTAAGCCACTAGGCTGAATGATATAGCGTTTATCACCATCTTTATAGTTAATGAGAGCAATGCGACAATTTCTATATGGATCATACTCAATCGCTGCTACACGACCCTCAACATTAAATTTATTACGCTTGAAGTCAATGATTCTATAAAGCTTCTTTGCACCACCTTCTTTATGTCGGCTTGTGATTCTACCATTATTATTTCTACCTGCTGTTACAGGAAGTTTAACAAGAAGTTTTCTCACGCTAGGCTTTGCTGTAATATCAGCAGAGCTTAAACCTGACATAAATCTCCTACTAGGTGTATAGGGTTTATATGTTTTTACTGCCATGTTTGCTCCTTAACTATACGGCAAGCGAATCGATATTCGCACCTTCTGGAATCTTTACATAAAACTTTTTAAAATCAGCTCTTTGACCTTCTTTACCGCGAAAACGCTTTGTTTTACCATCTTGTCTCAAAGAGTTTATTTTTAAAGGTGTAAAACCAAAATATTCTTTAAAGATTTGCTTTAATCTGTTTTTTGTCATGCGTGTAGAAGTTTGGACAACCATAACACCGCTTTCTTGCAATCCTAAAGATTTTTCTGTATATAAAATCGTTTTAATATCTGTTATATCTGCCATCTTAACCTCTTTTTACAAGTTCATCAAACACCGCTTTTTCAATCACAACGCTTCTAAATGCTGCTACAAGATATGCGTTTAACTCACTCGCATCAGCTAAATAACACGATTGTAAATTGCGGAATGCAAGAAATGTTTTTTCATTACTCACTTGTGTTACAAATAATGTGCTTCTTTGCCCTAGTGCTTTAAATTGTGCGAACGCATCTTTTGTTTTGCCACTTTCTACATTGATAGATTCTATAATAAAGAGCTTACCCTCATTTGCTTTTTGTTGTAAAGCATATTCAAGAGCTAATCTTTTTTGCTTTTTATTAATCTTTAAATCATAGTTTCTGTTATTGCTTGGACCATGACTTACACCACCGCCAACAAACACAGGAGAAGTAATGCTACCAGCACGCGCTCTACCGCCACCTTTTTGAGCCCATGGCTTTTTACCGCCACCGCTTACTTTGCCTCTTGTTTTTGCTTGTGCGTTGTTTGCACGAAGACTAGCAAGATACGACTTTACATAAAGATACAAGTTGTGTTCTTTAATCTCTGCATAACGCTCTGGCAATGCTACTTCAGCACCTTTGGCAAACTTGCCATCTAACATAATTGCCTTACTCATTATTTACTACCTTTTTTATCTAAAATAGTGATTTTACCATAAGCACCATTATACCCCGCCACAGAACCCTTTAAGACAAGGATACCGCTCTGTGTATCAAAAGAAATAATCTCACTTCTCACACTCACAAGCTCATCACCATAATGTCCTGCCATTTTTTTACCCGGCTGAACTCGACCCGGCCACTCTCTATTCCCAATAGAACCAAGTCTTCTATGGAATCTACTACCATGTGCTGCTGGACCACCTTGAAAATTCCAACGTTTCATTGCACCACTAAAACCACGACCTTTTGTCTTAAAACTTGCTTTTACAACCTTGCCATCGCTAAGGCTAGACATATCTAAATCGCCAACTTCAGTATTCGCAACCTTTAGTGTAGCAAAGCGGTTAAATTCCTTGCTTAGATTATACTTCTTTTGATGACCCTCAATGCTTTTATTGCATGTTTTTCCTTTAGAGTAAGCAACCAAAGCCTTACCATTTTCTTCTAGCTTACATACTTTAGCATTTAATACTTTTAGTAGCGTTACAGCTTGGCTAGGCGTAGCGATAATACGACTCATACCTACCTTTTGCACTATAAATTCCATTCTTATTTCCTTATACAATAAATATAAACTTATTTATCCATTGACATTACTTCAACATCAACCTCTGGGGCTAAGTCAAGCTTCATAAGACTATCAACGGTCTCTCCTGTCGCAGACATAATGTCGATGATTCTGCTGTGTATGCGTATCTCAAATTGCTCTCTAGAATCTTTATTGATATGCGGGGAACGCAAAACCGTATATCGTCTTTTTCTAGTTGGCAAGGGCACTGGTCCAATGATTTCAGAACCCGTCCTCTTTACCGCACTGACAATGGCTGCTATCGAGCGATCAAGCACTCTGTGATCATAAGCCTTCAACTTTAGCCTAATCTTTTGCATATTTTTCCTTTATAGTTAAGAACTCGCACTGCCAAATACATACCCTAGTTTTGCATTGCCATGCTAAAATCTACAAAGTAAAATATCGCAGTGTCGTAAAAACAAAGACAAAATTCTAATAAAAAAAGCGCGTTAAGTCAATACATACCGCATAAAATGCTGTATTTTTTTATTTTTTATTCCTTAGTATAAGGAAATTTTCTATTAAATATAATGCTTGGAGCAATAATGAATCATTTTTCGGTTGATATATGTCATAATTGTCGGACAATACAAGCTTAATAATTTGGACAATTTGACACTTCGCTATGCCCACGATAAAGTCATATTCCATTGTATAATCTTATATTTTTTAGCAGGTTTGTAATTTGAATAGTTTTTGGAACATCATTTGCTGGACAGCCACTTAGACATTAAGACGCTAAAAACACATACCAAAAAAAAGACACAAACACACTGAAACAACAACTCATGCCAACTTTGACCGCAAGTTCATTAATTTAATTGTTTTATTTACAAAAAAAGGGTATAATGTTGGAGTTTTTCGGTTAAGTGTATTTTTGGAATTGGATTTGCTTAGCATGTCTTGATTTTGAATTTTTACTATGGATATTAGGGAGAATACTATGGAAAGTCTATCAAAAGCATTAGGGACTTCGTTTGAAACATCAAAGGCGTATAATCTAGTGTATAGTGCACTGGATTATCGTTCTTTGCGACAAGACCTTATTGCAAGCAATATGGCAAATGTAGATACGCCTTTTTATCGTCCTAGAGATGTTCATTTCGAGGATATGCTTGCCGAGAAAGCGAGTCAGATTTTTGACAACAAGTCTCGAGCTGAAACCTTAAAACCAACTCAGGCGTTGCCACAGCATTTACCTAGCGGACTTGCAGATCCTTTGACTGGCTCTTTATTCTTTCGGGATGGACACCTTGCAAGGAATGATGGAAATAGCGTGGATTTGGATGTAGAAACAAGCGAAATGGGTAAAAACTCTGTTATGTATCAAGCGCTTACTTCAGCGTTGAAAAAACATAAAGGGATTTTTGCTTATGCTTTAGAATCTAGTAAGAATTTATAGTGGCAGTATTGTGTTAGGTTAGAATAAAGGATTGGTCATGTTTATGAGTACTTTTGATATTAGTGGTTATGGTTTGTCGGCACAGAGGGTGCGCGTAAATGTCATTTCTGCAAACATTGCAAATGCAAACACTACGCGAACTGATGAGGGCGGACCATATAGGCGACAAGAGGTTGTATTTCGTGCCTTTGATTTTAATAAGCAATTAAATAAAAGGTTGGCAAAGGACAATAATCTTGTGGAATATAAAGATCCACTTGAAGAAGGTGCGTATGGCAAAAAGCCTGTGCCACCGATTACAAGTGTGTATATTGATAAGATTGTAAGGGACGATAATAAGCCGTTGATGAAGTATGATCCAACGCACCCTGATGCAAATGCACAAGGCTATGTTGCATACCCTAATGTTAATCCTGTTGTCGAAATGGCCGATTTAGTAGAAGCCGCTAGAGCATATCAAGCGAATGTGGCGGCATTTCAAAGTGCGAAAAACATGGTAAGCAATGCTATCACTATGTTTCAAGCGTAAATTTAATATTAAGGAGAAATAATGGCACAAGTTACACATATTGCAGCACCCGGTCTTGCTGATATTTCTCTAACAGATGTAAGCAATGAGGTTAGAGGAAGACAAGGCGATTTTTCATCGCTATTGAAGCAGTCTCTTGATGAACTCAATGCTTCTCAAGAAGTATCAGACAGAGCGTTGGCAGACATGGCAAGCGGACAGGTTAAGGATTTACACCAAGCAGCCATCACTATTGGTAAAGCAGAAACCAGCATGAAGCTTATGCTTGAAGTGCGAAATAAGGCTATCAGTGCGTATAAAGAGATTTTACGCACTCAAATTTAATTTTGCTTAAAAGAATTTAGTGGATTGTTGCTTTTAGATGCGTGGGAGCTTTGGTGGAGATTCTAAAAGTAATGAGAAAATTACTTTAAAGGATAGCTTAGAGGATAACCATTCACTAAACAAAAATCAAATAAGCAAATCCAACCGCCCTACCCCACAGCAATCACAAAATAGCAATGCAAATGTCTATCTTTTCCCATCTAATAACAATATTGATGAGAATCTTCGCTCAAGCAATGACAGAGATTATGCTGCAGCAGATTCTGTTCGCGTTAAAATACCGCAAAACCCCACAAACTCACACTCCAGCAACAGCCAAACACAACTAGATAAAAATCAAGAAAATATTGATTCCATAATGCTTGATAGCATTGCGGAAAATCGTTTCCGCCTATATGATACACCAAATGAAAATTCTTTTAAAATCACAACTCTTTCAAACAATGAGCGTGAAAAACGCAAAATTCAACAAGATGAAGTCATACCGCAAAAAGCCCAAAAAATAGAACAAGTCGATGAAAATGAAGAAAATATAAGCGAAGAGGCAAAAACGCAAAAAGCATGGCGACTTTTCCTAGTGCTTGGGACATTTGCCCTTTGTTTTGTTGTATTTATACTCGCGGTATATGCAAAAATCATTGCAAAACCACCAAATATGGATCCCTACAATAAAAAGTCAAGAGACTATCCTTGGTCTGTGAAGGCAGATGTGGATATTGCTATGCGAGGACAAATATCAAGTCTAGATAATTATATCCTTGCGACAAGCAAAAAACTATACAGGGTAAGCATTTATGTCCCTTCCATATACGAAGAAAAAAGGGAATTACTATTTCAGCTCTTGCATCTTTATGCGGATTTTGACATAAAATCTTTGCGGGATTCAATAGAAAAAGGTGGTAATGCCCTAATTGCTACAAATGTAAATTCCATTGATGCGGCAAATTTACGCATTTTAAATCAAAAGTTAGCGCGTTTGGGCGTGTATAAGAAATGCACTTTTACCTATATCAATAAAACAAGTTTGCAAGATGGAGAGATCAAAACACTTTATGCACGCGCTCAAGTTACACATGAAAAAGGCAGTCAAACCCCACTTGATATAGAAGTCTTACAAACGATGCAATCCTTTGAAAATGGCGACATAACAGAAGAAAATACCCTTGAAAAATTAAATGTGCTATTGGTAGAATACAAAAATAAAGATATAGACCTATCAAAAGAATGTTATACGCCTATTTTTACCTACAATTCTGATGTGAAAAATAATGCAAGCACAAGGATTGATAGGGGGCTTGACATTGCTGTTGAAAAGATAGAAAGGACATATCCTTTTAAGAATCTTATGCAACCATTACTAGGCTTTACAAACTATGGCAAAAAGATAATAAACGACAAAATGTATGATGATAAAATGAAGCTTGTAGCCCAATCTGGCGTTGAAAAATATCGAGATGGAATCTTATCGCCAAAACGCGATGGCAAGATTTTGGGTATGGCAGATAAAGGCGGAAATATCATATTAAATCGTCATGCAAAGACGCATGAAAGGACAGATGGATTCCAAGTGCAGCTTACCATACCACTAACTTTGCAGTCAAAAATACAAGATATACTCAATGACGCACATAAAAAATACAAAGCAGAACAAATTGTAGCAGGCATCATGGACCCAACTACAGGCGAGATTCTAGCGCTTGCCTCTTCATCATCTTTTAACCCAAATATAGGCAAACGCGACAAAGACATAGCAAGCAAAATGCGTGTAGCAGCAGCCGAACGCTCATTTGAACCCGGTAGCACCATTAAGCCGCTTGTATTTGCCTATCTAGCAAATAAAAAGTGGATTAACTTTCAAGAGAACTTTGACCTGCATGATGGAATCTATCAATTACGCACCTATACCATACGAGATTCTACCCCGCTAAAAAGTGCAACAGCAGAGCAGATTCTCATCAAATCAAGCAATATCGGTATGACAAAACTCACACGCAATCTAAGTGGGAAGCAAATGCAAGATATGTTTCAAGCCTTTGGTATCGGTGAAAGCACAGGCATTGATATAGCAAACGAAGCCACAGGGCTATTGCCTAAGCCAAGCATTCTAAATAGAGAGGTAGAAAAAGGAACGGCAAGTTATGGCTATGGATTGCGTATGACTTTTATCCAGCTATTGCGTAGTTATGCACCTTTTAATAATGGCGGCTTTCTTGTAACACCGCATGTAACAAAGCATTTCATAGCCCCAGATTCAAAGATTTTCTATCCAAGTATAGAATCTCCTAGGCAAATCATTAGTGCTGAGAGTGCCGCATACATGCAAAAGATTTTACATCGCGTAGTTAAAGAAGGCACAGGCAAAAGGGCTGATGTCGCAGGGCTTATTGTAGGTGGTAAAACAGGGACAGCAAGAGAAAGAAAAGATGGTGAAACCATCTATAATGGCTCATTTTTTGGCTATGCAAGCGATGGCAAAAAAACATATACCATCGGCGTAGTTACTTATGGCTCACAAGCAAATGAAGACTACTATGCAGGGCAAACCGCCGCCCCAGTTTTTGCAAAAATCGCCGACCTATTAGCACAAGAGGGATATTTGGAGCGTAAATAACGCAGTATATCCCCTTACTCTTACCTATTAATAACACATTAGTGTGGCTACGATTTTGAATACATTCCCTATGCTAAAAACATTCTAGATCTTTCTTATCGCGACAATATAGGCAAATATAACCAGATTTCACTCTCCTACATCTTAGAGCATGCTGTTGATCGGGTCTATTCAGTTCCACAATTCTCTTAAACATAACAAAAGTTACAAATCAGTTTCTAAAATTCTTTATTCATCATGCAAAATCTTTCTTCTTAATAAAAATATGCTAAAATACTTTCTTTGCTGTTATTACAGAATGAGTGGGGTTGTATGAGATTCTTAAAATTCAAGTTGCGACCAAAAAGTTTTATAGTGTTTGTCTTAGCGATAGCTTTTATTTTTGCAAGTCAGTATTTTACTATACGAAATGTTGCTAAAAGCCATGATGAAGATTCTGCAAAAAAGCTTGATATGTTAGCCAAACAATGTAGGGAGGGGGATCAAAAATCATGCGATGATTACCAAACATTGCTGGATAGAGAAGTGCCTATTAAAACAAAATAGATCGTTATTTTATTTTAGGATTTTATATAGGCGTATTAAAGCCGATAATTTTATGTTGAGCTATTTTTTAGAATATTTGCAGTTGCAAATATTTAGCCAAAACTTGTAAAGGAGAAAGTATGACAAAAGAAAAAGAAGTGCATACCACTTTAAGCAATCATTTAGAAGACAGAAGTATAGCCCAAGATATTAACTTTAGATTGTCTGGTGAGCTTATGGGATTGGGGCATAATATCTCACAAGTGCGATTTGCACCGACTGAAGATATGTGTGTAGATTCTAGGCTTATTCATAGTGGCTTTATTTTCAGTGCAGCTTCACATTGTGCTTTAACTGCTTTAAATAAGAAAAATAGCCTTGTTATCGGTGCGGATATTAAATTTCTAGCACCAATAGAATTGGGACATGAAATTATCTTTAAAGCAGAAGCCCTGCAAGATGATACAAAAAAATGTGAAGTAAAGGTTGAGGGCTTTTTGCTTGATATTAAAATCTTTTATGGCATGTTCTATATCGCCGTGTTTGATAAAAAAATCTTTAAGCTAAAGTTTGATTGATGGTTATCGTCTTTGTTGTTGATAGTTATAAAAATAGAAGTAATGGCACTTCTATGACAGCCTTTCGCTTTGCAAGAGAGCTTATCAAAAAAGGACATGAAGTCCGCATAGTAGCTACCAATATCACTGATGATAAAGGGGAGATGGCAAGGGGAGCAATAGGAGAAGAGGGTGAGAGACTATATGGGGTAAAAGAGCGGTATATCCCGCTTGTTACAGAAGTGTCTAAACGACAGCACATGATATTTGGAGTAGCAAATACAGCGGTATTAGAAGAAGCGTTTAGCGGTGCAGATATCGTGCATTTATATATGCCTTTTCGCCTTGAGATTGTATCATTGCATCTTTGTAGAAAAATGCGTATCCCATATATCACCGCATTTCATGTGCAACCACAGCATATAAGTTATAATATGAATATGGATTTTGAATGGTTTAATCACTATCTCTACAAGCGTTTTTATCGTGCATTTTATCGCTATTCACACCACATTCATTGCCCAAGTAAGCTTATGGAATCTGAGCTTAATCGTGTCGGTTATGGTGGTAAAAAGTATGTAATCAGCAATGGCTTTAAATTTAAGCAAACATCGGCAATAGAAGAAAAATTTAATGATTCTTATTTTCATATCGCATCTGTTGGTAGGCTATCAAAAGAAAAGCGGCAAGATATACTCATTAAAGCGATTGCAAAAAGCAAGTATAAAGATTCTATAAAATTGCACTTGCATGGATTAGGACCTAGAGAATCTTATCTTAAAGGGCTTTGTGAGAAACTACTAAAAACCCCTTATGAATTTGGATATATTGAAAATAGTTTATTAATGGAAAATATCGCTAAAATGGATTTATACATACACCCAGCTCAAGTTGAGAGTGAAGCGATCTCTTGTCTTGAGGCAATTTCATTTGGGATTGTGCCTGTGATAGCTGATTCTAAAATCTCTGCTACAAATCAATTTGCCCTTGATGAAAGAAGCCTATTTCAAACAAATAATATTGATGACTTGTGTGCTAAGATTGAATACTGGATTGAACATAAAGATGAACGCCTAGCTATGCGTGATAAATACAAAGAATCCGCAAAGCAATACGCCCTAGATTTAAGCATAGAAAAGATTGAAAAAGTATATGAAGAAGCGATAAAAGACTTTAAAGACAACCCTGTGCTTTTTACGCAGATTAATCCACTAAAGCAATCTTAGATTTTATTAAAAAACACCCTATTAATGATTGTATAGACATAAATGCTAAAATAATGGGGAAAAAGACACAAGCTGGATTAAAATCGACACAGAGTATTGTTTGTATAAGTAGCCCAACTCTCTATATGCTGCAAAAACAACGCGCAATAAAACAAGACAAAAGGCAAAAAGGATTAGATATTTCAAAGTGTTCTTTATTGGTATTAAAAAGTGGGAAACAAGTTAGATTCTGTTCTTCAAAGTAGCTCATTAATGTAAAGATAACAAGAAAATATCATGCGTAGAAAAAGTGGCGGAACGGACGGGGCTCGAACCCGCGACCCCCTGCGTGACAGGCAGGTATTCTAACCAACTGAACTACCGCTCCAAGATGGTGGTCGCTACAAGACTCGAACTTGTGACATCCACCTTGTAAGGGTGGCGCTCTACCAACTGAGCTAAGCGACCTAAAGAAATTATTATGTAGTGTAGAAAATATCGTAAAGCTTGGTGACCCCTAGGGGATTCGAACCCCTGTAGCCACCGTGAAAGGGTGGTATCCTAACCGTTAGATGAAGGGGCCACAGCTTAGACTAAATGGTGACCCGTGTTGGATTCGAACCAACGGCCCATTCCTTAAAAGGGAATTGCTCTACCAGCTGAGCTAACGGGTCTTTTTAAAGCTGACTAAAAATAAAGACATAATCATATCTTTTTTTTTCTGTAAAGTCAATATATTTTTACATTTTTTCTTATTTTTGTATAAATTATGTAAAATACATATCGCTTTAATAAATTTTTATGACTAAATCTACAAATCTATTTTAAAATAGAATGCCTATATAGCCTTTAAGATAGAAAGCAATCTTTAGAATCTATCTTTAATTTTACGCAAAAGAAGCTAAATATAACCTATTTAATATTTGTATAATATTTATCAAGGTTATTTAGAATCTCATCAAGTGGCTTTTTGATTTCACATGTTTTTGCATTATAGCTGCACTCCTCTTCTACTACACAACCATCTTCTATAAGTTTAGCCCGAAAAACATAAAGCTTTTCTGATAATGCTTTAAAATCTTTTTTTATCGCACTAGCTAAAGCCTCTGACTTTTTCATATACTCAAACTTCTCTACTTCTTTTAATCTATCACGCAAAGAAAATTTACGCAAACTATCATCACTTGGCACTATGCGATAATATCCGTCGTTCCAATCACCACTAATCGCTGGCATAATATCCTTATAACAATAATAGTATTCTTCAATCCATTTGCCTGCACTATTGTAATGTGGTATATACCGCTCTGTCACATCCTCCTTATCTACTTTCACAGCATATACATTTGAGATAAACGCACTAAGCACCAACGCTATTAAACCTTTTTTCATACTGCAACCTTTTGTAAAATATTTGCTTTTTACCGCCCTAAACCTTAGAATCTACATAAAATCCCAATATGCAATATCCTAAAATCACATACAAAGCATTCAAAAGCCTATGCGTAATTTACAAAAAAACAAAGTCAAGGCTAAAAGCCACTTTTACATTGTTTTGCTTTATTTCATATCATGTTATAAACCAAAACAACCCACCAAACATTCCCATATTTTCTTAAACATGCTAGAATCTCATTCTCATATCAACACAAGGCTATCAATGGAACAACAACTCATGTCGCTTGCCATACAAACCTATAAAATCACGCTATTTTTATCCCTGCCTGTCTTGCTTGTCGCACTCATCATGGGTCTTTTGATTAGCATTTTTCAAGCTACAACGCAGATTAATGAAATGACACTTGCGTTTGTCCCAAAGATTCTAGCCGTTGTTGCTATGATTATTTTCACTATGCCGTGGATGCTAAATATGCTTATGGATTTCACTAAAATGGTGATTAATATGATACCTACTATTATCTCCTAAATATGCAAGAAATATTTATTGACTTTCAAAAATACTCAAGCCTAAGGATTGGCACAAAGCTACCTGTAAAAGTCTTTGATATAGCTGATTTTGGGGCGTATTTTAGCAATAAAGATTCTAAAATAACAAGTAAAAAAATCACTTTTCTTAACAATACAACACTGCAATTTAGCACGCCTCTCACTCATACAAAACGCACATTTTTAGAGCTAGATTCTAAACAATGGCATATCATTGGCAAGGCAAATAATCTGCTTGTATCCCCAAATGCAAAGAATCTTGCAATATTAGGCGATAGCTTTAAGTATATCGCATTGAATGAAGACTGCGTTGAGATGGGGGCTAGTGTATCAAGTCTGCAAGCGTTTTTATTCTTTAAAAAGCATGATTTAAGTGGGCTTGAATTTCTTAAGAATCTGCCCGGAAATATCGGTGCATTATGTAATATGAATGCGGGTATGAAGCAATATGAGGTAGCACAGACTTTGCAAAGTTTAAATATCAATGGCGAGTGGATCGATGTAGAAAAAGCAGGGCTTTTATATAGGACAAGGGAGAGTGATGGCGTGATATTTGCGGCAAGATTCCATAAAATACCGGGCTTTCGATATGATTTATTGCCGCTTTTTACGCAAATGAGAAGCACTCATCCGCATGACCCAAGCTGTGGGAGCTGCTTTAAAAATCCACCAAATGACTATGCAGGCAGACTGCTAGAACTTGCCGGTATGAAGGGCTTTTATATCAATAATGTAGGCTTTAGCGATAAACATGCAAATTTTTTAGTAAATCTGGGCAAAGCAGAGTTTAAAGACGCGATAGAAGTTATAGAACTAGCTAGACAAAAAGTCTATGAGATAAGTAGCATAAGGCTTGAATGTGAGGTGCAAATATGCGAGTAGAAGTTGATGAGAGCTTTTTTATACTAAAGCCTTGTAAAAATCTATGGAATCACTTTAAGACAACGCATATTTTCCCATATATGCAAGAGAAAATGTGTGAGTTTAATTGTGCGGGGGTTTTAGATACTAAAGGTTGTCATGTTAAGCGTAAGCAAACATCTAAAAGTCTAGATTCTATGTCAAATCTGGGTGAAGCACAAGACTTAGGGCATAACCTATGGAATCTAGATTCTAATCAAAATGCAATGGATAAGCCCCCCTACACAGAGATTCTAAAAGCATGGCAAGATTTAAAGCAAGATTCTAAAAATGATTTAAACACAGATTTAACACAAGATTCTAGCATAGAGATAAATGGCTATATAGAGTTTTTAGCTGATTTTATCATACACACAATACGATTAGATTCTATAAAAAAAGACTTAAAGATACAAGAGAGTATCTATAAATATATAGAATCTTTAGATAAACAAAATCTCTATACAGAATTAATCTTTGTAGATAGTGAATCTATGCAAGAGTTAAACAAGCAATACATGGCAAAAGATTATCCTACAGATGTGCTAAGTTTTCCTTTAGAGATACAGGATATAGAATCTAGCGATATGCCCCAATGTTTAGGCAGCATTATCATAAATATTTATAAAGTGTGCGATAAAGCCACATTATATAAGCATAATCCCTATGCAGAGTTTTCATTACTTTTTATCCACGCATTTTTGCATTTATTGGGCTTTGATCATGAATGTGATAATGGCGAACAACGGATACTAGAACAAACTATTATAGAATCTTTAGGTTTGCCAGATAGTCTTATTGTAAGAGCAGCTTCTAAAAACAAAAGTTAAAGATTGAACTAAGGATTAAGCGAACATATTTCATTCAAAAAAGTAGCCATATTAAGCGTGTGTCTTCTATTGATATTCATCAGGTCTTTTTCTGTTAGGGCTTTGCCATTATGGCATTTACCACTTATAATCCCATAACCCATTGTTTTAAGTAGGGCAAGCGGCTTCTTATCTTCTGTGTAGAATTTTAAGTCCCCATGTAAGACATCGTTTAACATTGGTATTTCTGCTTGCAAGTTCCCATTTTTATAATACAACTTGACAATACCCACTGCTTCATTATTTTTATATGGTATTGTATGCCAAAGATTTCCATTCTCATAATATACCTTACTTGTTCCCTCCCTACCATTTTTATATGGTATTTCTACCGTAAGAATACCATTTGTATATATTTTTTCTATACAACCACTTATTTTATCTCTTTCACTTTCGCATTCTTTCTGCACATTTGTGCCTAAAGTATAAAATGAGAAGAAACCCAACAGCATACTTTTTAACAACATAATCCATCCTTTTTACTACAACATTAAGGCTTGTATTTTACAAAGTAACTATTGAGATAAGACTAAGATTCTAATACCTTAGATATGAAAAGTTGAGATTTTAAAGCCTATCACAATGAATTGTTTATTGAATAGTAGGAAATATCCGAGATTGCACCTAACCCATAGCCCACCCATATTTCATACAAAAAATAGATTCCACAAGGTATTTTTATATATCCTTTATTTTATGTTATAATTCCTGCTATTTTGCGATGTGAGGTGTGTATGAAAACTTTATTATGTAGTATGTTTCTATGTTGCTTTGGATTTTGTATTGCAAATACACAAGACACAGAAAACTTGCCCCCGGTTGAAGTCATACGCATAGGACCAGATACGCCAAGTGGTGGTATGAAGACCACAGATTCTAAAAAAGAAAAAAGTTTTGATACCCTAGATGAACTTCGCGTAGATGAGCTAACGGGCGTGCAAGATACGCCACCAAGAAATGAGCAGTTAGTTACCTCCAAAAGTCGTCAGCAAACCTATAAAATCGATGATAAATTTAGAGAAATGCTAACACAATGCGTAAATAACAACAAAGCAATGTGTGCTCAAGCCCTAGCATTTGCGGATAAAAACTCAAAGCAATGCAATCTCAATAGCACCGAAGTTTGCAGGGCTTACGCACAAATCTATCTTTTGCATAATCAACGACAAAAAGCCCTAAATGCAAGGCAAATCGCATGTAATGGCGATAATGCTACCGCATGTTTTGAAGCATGGAATCTCTATGAAAGTGGTAAAGGCATTAAGAAAAATCCAAAGCAAGGATTTGGGCTACTTACTCGCTCATGTGATTTCAAAAACGCACAGGCTTGCTATCAACTTGCAGGATATTATCGCACAGGCGTTGGGGCAGAACTTAATCTAAAAAAAGCAAAAGAATTATATAGCAAGTCATGTGATTTAGGGAATTCCGAAGCATGTGATGCGTATAATGAGTTTTTATAATCCTAAAGAGATTTGATGTATATACGATTTTTCATACTTCTTTTATGTAGCACATTTTCTTATACAATCTTTGCAAAAGATATTGAGTCTTATGTAAAGATTCCATGCAATGAGACAAACGCTACGCTGTGTGATTGTGCGAAAAGCTTGTATAAAGCACTCACAATACTTGAAAAAATACAAAATCACAACTTTAAACTTATGCAACAACAAATAAGAAAACAAGCACAAGAAAGCACAAACACACACATAAAAGAAACGAAAGACATGCAAAAAGACGACATTTTTACAATCACAACTGATGAATATCATGCGTTAAGCAACAACATGCAAAAGTTTTGTAAAGATTTTAAGAATCTAGATGAGAAGGAACAACAAATCCTTTTTACACTAGAATGGAATAAAAAAGCGTTATTTCAAAGTCGTAATGATGTAGCAAGATTCTGTAAAAATCAAATGTAAGGGGATATAAATGTTAAATGATAAAAGCATACTGATCACAGGTGGCACAGGTAGTTTTGGCAAGAAGTTTGTAGAAATCGCATTGAAACTATACAAGCCAAAAAGGCTTATTGTATATAGCCGCGATGAGTTAAAGCAATATGAAATGGCTCAAATCTATAATGATAAATGTATGCGATATTTTCTAGGTGATGTGCGGGATTTACAACGATTGGAATCTGCATTAAAAGATGTGGATATCTGCATACACGCAGCCGCCCTAAAGCATGTCCCAATCGCTGAATACAATCCTATGGAATGTATCAAAACAAACATTCATGGTGCAAGTAATGTCATTGAAGCATGTCTAAAAACAGGTGTGAAGCATATCATCGCTCTCTCAACAGATAAAGCCGCAAACCCAATCAATCTCTATGGTGCTACAAAACTTTGTAGTGATAAACTCTTTATCAGTGCGAATAATATTAAGGGCGATAATCCAGCGAAATTTAGCGTTGTGCGTTATGGTAATGTTATCGGTAGTCGCGGCAGTGTCGTACCATTTTTCCGCAAACTTGTGAGTGAGGGGGCAGCTGAGCTACCAATCACTGATTTAGATATGACAAGGTTTTTTATCTCGCTTGATATGGGCGTGCAGTTTGTGATTAAGAATCTAGCTAGAATGCAAGGTGGTGAGATCTTTATCCCAAAGATTAAGAGCATTAAAATCACGGACCTAGCACATGCTATCGCACCAAATGCGAGTTTTAAGATTATCGGCAAAAGAGCGGGGGAAAAGCTACATGAAGTAATGATAGGGGAAGATGATTCTCATCTCTCTTATGAGTTTGATGACTTTTTTATTATATCACCTAGCATTATGTTCCAAACACCAATTGATTATACAACTACACTTTTAAATGAAAAAGGCAAACCCGTCCCACCACATTTCACTTATGCAAGTAACACAAATACACAATGGCTTACTAAAGAAGAGTTATTGCAAGAACTTGCTAGGCTATCTTAGATTGAGTGTGATTTGCTTAGATTCCATAAATAGACATGAAACTATTGATTTAAGCAAATGTAGGGCGTAAGGTGCATAAACGCTATTACTCTAAAAACATAAAGGAAAAGCATGCTTACTAATATTTTATATCTTTGTGTAGGCATATTGCTTTGCTTTGTGTTGTGGCGTGTTATGCTTGGATTTTTTTTAGCAGGGCTTGGTGTGTCTTATAAGATAGTGAGATATGCTATGTTGCATTATATGCTAATTTGTATTTATGTAGTGTTTGCGTATATTATGGGTTTATATTGTATAAATGGGGCTATCTATATAGATATGCTATATACACAAGATTCTATATTTGTAGCCCTTTGTTGTCTTATGGGCTTTGTGCTTTTACATATATTAAGTGTGCTTGATTTTTATACGCAAAAAGTGCCAAATATATTGCTTGCTATTCTCTTTATTTGTGCTAATATTCTTTATTATGTAACACATGAAATGTATGATTTGTATGCTTTTGGTGTTTTAGGTATTGTGTATGGGGTGTATTTTATGTTGCATTTAGTGGGTAGTCGGCAATATTTAGGTGAAGGTGATGTGTGGATTATCGCTAGTCTTGCTATTATTTTAGAATCTTTTTTTGCCTATCAAATAAGCTTTATTTTTGAAATGTTATGTGTGGCTTCTTTAATGGGTATTGTATATTCTTATTTTAATGTATGGAGATTAAAGAGAGTGCGGTCTAGTGGCTATAATGTTAAATGTGATAATGTAGATTCTATTGAGTGTGATGAAATATCTAAACTAAATAACATAAGGGATTTTTCGCCTTCGGCTCGCACAATCCGCAAGGATTTTGCCCACACTTGCAAAAATGACAAGATTCTAGATTCTAAAAACCATATAGACAACACAAAACAGAATCTAGATTCTATAAAGTTTGCACCCTTGCACCCTGCACCCGCCCATTTGGATAAGAATCTAGATTCTACACAAAAACCATCTCAAAACCCCGCATACATTCAAGCGGTTGAGAACCTAGAATCTAAAAAAATGCACCCTAAACCCTGCACCCACCCAGATTTGGTAGAGAATCTAGAATCTAAAAATTGTCATACTGAGCAAAACGAAGTATCTCGCATAGAATCTAGGCAGGGCTTAGATTCTATAAAAGATTTGAAAAAAGATATTTCGCCTTTTTCAAAGGCTCAAAACGACAAGATTCTAGAATCCAATAATCCTGCTGCTATTCAAGCGATTGAAAATCTAGATTCCAAAAATTTCACACAAAACACATCAGCACATAATCAAACAGAAAATAACACAGAATCTAAATCCAATAATTTAGCAATAAAACAAATCCCATTTATCCCCTTTCTTTCACTTAGCTTTTTATGTGTGAGTGCTTATCATGTTGCTTAAAAAATATGTATTACGCTCGATTGGCGAGATGTTCTTTCCATTCTTTTTTGTGTTATTTTTCATCGCTTCTATCATTCTTTTATTAAACATTGCCATGCTTACAAATGGGGTAAAATTAAGCATGATTGACTTAATGCAACTCTATCTTTATGGTATTCCTGCAAATACTTTTTTTGTTATCGCCCTTACTTTTTATAGTGCGTGTATTTTGGGGTTAAGTAAGCTTTCTTATGAATCTGAAATGCTAGTCTTCTTCTCACTTGGTGTAAGTCCTAAGGATATTATACGCATTTTACTGCCCTTGTGTGTGTTGGTTAGCTTTGTGCTTTGTATGTTTTCATTTGTGATGACACCTAATTCTAAACAGGCATATAAAGATTTCATAAGCCTTAAAAAAAATGAGATTAATATCGATTTAAAGCCCGGTGATTTCGGACAAAAGATTGGCGATTGGCTTGTATATATTGATTCTAAAGATAAGAATGTTTTCCATGGGCTTGTGCTATATGCAAACACGACAGAACAGATAAAAGATAATTTTATCATCGCAAAAACAGGTAAAATTGAGAATAGGCAAGGCATATTAGAGCTTGTGCTATATGATGGTGATGCGTATTTTAATGATAAGGATTTCTTACAAAAAATAGAGTTTAAAGAAATGATTGTGAGAAATTTCCTTGATGGCACGCAAGATAGCGATTATAATGTCTTTACATATTGGGCGAGTGCGTTTCAGGGTGATTATAAGCAGCTAAAAAGATTCTCACAATCATTTTGCACTTCTTTATTTCCACTCGTAAGCATATTTTTGATACTCTTTTTTGGGATTAAAAATCCTAGATTCCATAAAAACTATGCGTATTTTTATGTCTTAGGCAGCGGGAGCTTTTATCTTTTAGCAATGTATGTATTATCTATGAATTTCCCTGCTTTAAGCCTATTGCTACCACTTGTATGGCTTCTTGCGGGGTATTATTTGTATAAAAAATATATTAAAAGATTTTATTAATGAGTTGTAATATTGTTTGCATTATCGCTTATGATGGCTCAAAGTTTTGTGGCTTCAGTCATCAAAAGCATACAAAAGGTGTGTTAAGTGTGGCTAATTTTTTTGAGCTTACTTTGCAAAAGATTGGCATAAAAGCAAAAATTATTGGCAGTGGTCGCACAGATAAAGATGTGCATGCGACAAATCAAGTGATAAATTTTCACGCAAAGCTATACATGCCTTTAGAGAAAATGAAAAAATTACTCAATGATAGATTATATCCATTTGTTTTAATTAAGAGAATCTTTATCGCAGATTCTAACTTTCATGCGAGATTTAGTGCTAGATTGCGGATTTATCGCTATGTTTTCACACAAGCTGAATTGCTGCCCTTTTATAGCAACTATATTGCAAAAGTAAGACATGGCGATATTTCACTCTTACAAACTGCCCTTAATGAGTTTATCGGCACACATGATTTTTCACTTTTTAAAAAAAATGGCAGTGAAACAAAGGATTTTATACGCACGATTGTAAAAGCACATATTTTCCCCGCAAAGATTCATAATATTTCGTGTTTTGTAGCACATATTGGGGCAAATGGCTTTTTGCGTTCGCAGGTAAGAATCATGCTTAAAGCTTGTTTTGAGTTTAGTTTGGGTAGAATTACACTTCAAAATCTAGTGCGTCAAATACAAAATGATATAACGCTAGAAAAAAGCCTATGTGTGCGAGAGTTAGCCCCAGCTTGTGGGTTATATCTGCACCGCATTATATATTAATTTTAAGGTAAGATTATGCAACAATTACAGCAAAATATCGCAGAAGATGATGTCAAAATCCACTTAGCATGTAAAAATGTCTTTTTATCTCTATCGCTTGGATTCTATTTAAAGGGGCATTTGAGTGCGATTGATAAGGCAGATTTCATCATCACAGATTTTACTCTTGCAAAGGAAAAATTCGCACATATTCCCATTTGTGTGATTGGCAGTGATTTGCGTATCCCTTGCAGTGTGTATGAGATGTTTTCTCAACTTCATGAATTTTATAGCCATGTCAATGCAAAACAAGCCCAAATATTTCAAAAAGATATACATACATTGCAGCAAAATGAATTAAAATACAACAAAGCACCTCAAACAAAGAATCTCAACACACAAGATTCTAAAACAACAAAACAAGCCCCAACAAATAAAGACATAGTAGAAGCTATAAAGCAGCAAAAAATGCAAGAGATTATCCAGCAAACAAATCCTGCTCTAAGCGGACAAATAGAATTGCTTTTCAATGAACTCTCACAAAAGATTTATGATACTTTGAAGAATAATAAAGGGCAGTAATCTACTTTCAAATCAAATCTGCTACAATACCACATAAAATTAACACAATATGGATTTCACTTGCAACGCATAAAATATAGCATGAATACAAAATATGGCTTTAGCATACTAGAAGTGCTACTTGCGATATTTGTTCTTGGAATCTTAGGGGTAAGCCTTATGAAAAGCATAAGTGCCTTAAAAGCACAAAACTACAAAATACAACATTTTCTTGTAGCAAATGCAAGTCTTTTTGAAACACAGCTTTTTATCAATAGACATTTAAGCAGTATAAAGCCAGAAAGCATTATAATAGCACCAAATAACATATCATGGGAGCAATATGACAAGCTTTTTATTGATACAGATAAAGGCGAATATATGGATTTTTCTTTAAATACCACAAAGGCTAATTTAACCTTACAAAATAATAATCTGTATTTTAACAACGCCATTTTATTGCATAATGTCAAAAGTATGCAGTTTGTTAGAGAAGAGATAAACTCACATGACATTCTCTCATATAGAATCTGCTCTACCAATATATGTATAGCAGATTCTATAATCCTTGAAAAAGTAAGGCAAAAATGCCTATAAACATATAATCATGCTTAATACAAAGAAAAGCTTCATAAGTCTTTATGCCCTGCTTATCACATTTGCTATAAGCCTTAGCGCCTTGCATACTTTGCGGACACTTACTATAAAGCAGGATATAACACTTATGCTATATTTTCAAAAGCAATCGCTTCTATACGCAAAGACCTTGCATGATATAGCCCTGCAATGCTACAGGCAATATGATGGCAAGGATTGTAAAAAAGATTCTATCCAGTTTGACCCGCATTTTTATGGGGAATACATTTTTCACAACGCAACTATAAAAGAGGGTAAATCTCAAACTGATAAAAAAGTGCAAGTGCTAGATATTGTGATATACTCACAAACGCTATTAAGCACACACCCATTGCGATATGCGAAACGCTATATTTTAGAGTAAAGGAAGGAAGTGTATGAATATGATGTTTGTGAATATTTTGGAACAGGTGATAAATGATGCAATAAAACATAATGCAAGTGATATTCACCTAACACATAATGGAATCTATTTTCGTGTGAAAAAGCAGGTATTGCTTTATAACATAGCCTCTAGTATCATGCCTTTCATAACTTCATTAGAAAACCTTTGCAAAGACTTAGAAAACGAGCAAAGTGTTAGTATATATATTGGGGAAGTGCGATGCCGTATCAGTAAATTTACAACTATAAATGGTGCGAGTTATGCTATCCGTATATATAATAATCAAATGCCAACACTAGATTCTATACAAGCACCCCTAGCCCTAGCAAAGCTTTGTGAAAACACAAGCGGCTTAATCCTTGTATGCGGCACAACTGGGGCTGGTAAAAGCACGACCCTTGCAGCTATGATAAATCATATCAACACAACCACAAAAAAGCATATCCTAACATTAGAAGACCCAATAGAATATATCCATAAAAGCAATAAATCTCTAGTCAATCAAAGAGAGATAGGTTTGCATTCTAAAAGCTTTGAATCTAGCCTTATTGCAAGTCTAAGAGAAGATCCTGATGTGATTCTAATAGGCGAGATTCTAAGCCCAGAAGTCTTAACTCTTGCTATCACACATGCTTTAAGCGGGCATTTAGTGCTTGCAAGCTTTCATGCGAATAACTGCATGGACGCTATAACGCGAATGATAGGTATGAAGCAAA
The DNA here is from genome assembly GCF_000686565.1 of Helicobacter bilis ATCC 51630. Lineage (GTDB taxonomy): Bacteria > Campylobacterota > Campylobacteria > Campylobacterales > Helicobacteraceae > Helicobacter_A > Helicobacter_A bilis. The sequence continues at coordinate 4,095 of NZ_JMKW01000010.1, read as the reverse complement.
GTGATTGCAATATACGCGCAAATCTTGCGACATGTTTGCAGGGCATTATCACGCAGAAACTTTATGATAATGGAGAGAAACTTGTGGCTGATTTTGAGATTCTCATCGCAAATCCTGCAGTTAGTGCGCTCATTAAAGATGATAAAATATGGCAGCTAGATTCTCAAATCTCTATGGGTAAATCAGTTGGTATGCAACATTTTAGTAAAATATGATAGAATCCAAAGTTTCGTTGATACATTAAGATTTTAAGGAAATACATGCAAAAACAGCAAGTAAAAATGCGTGTTCTTGACTGGTGGAATAAAGATTGCGAAGAAAATTTTTACAATAATTTTTTCATTCAGATATTACAAAAGAAATATGATGTAGTATATAGCGATAAGCCTGATTTCATTCTTTATGGACCTTTTGGATATGAACATTTAAAATATGATTGTGTGCGTATTTTTCATACTGGAGAAAATATCCGCCCAGATTATAATATAGCAGATTATAGTATGGATTTTGATTATATTGAATTTGAGGATAGGCATTTAAGACTACCCCATATGTTTTGGGTTTTTTGTGATGAAATGCGACAAAAAGAGATGGATAATAGGATAAGCCTACTAGATAAAAAGGAAAAATTTTGTGGTTTTATGGTAAGCAATAATGCCTTAACAGATAAGAGAGATATGTTTTTTGAGGCATTAAGTAAATATAAAAGAGTAGATTCTGGTGGTAGATGGAAAAACAATATGGGCGGAAATGTCGATGATAAAATTGAGTGGTTAAAGTCCTATAAATTTAATCTTTGCTTTGAGAACTCAAGCTATCCGGGCTATCTCACAGAAAAGCTATTTGATGCGTTTTTAGCTGGTTGTGTGCCAATCTATTGGGGAGATACAAGCCTTAAAATCCATAAAAATACATGTGCAGATTCTAAAAATAGTGAAAATATAAATAATCAGGGGGGGGGGAGTAATGATGCCTTTGATATGAGAATCCCCAATATTTCTCACTCACTCATTGATTATGAAATCAACCCAAAAGCCTTTATTAACGCACACAATTTTCCAACTTTTCAGGATTTAATAGACGAAATAAAAAGAATTGATAATGATTCTTATGCTTTTGAATCTATGTTAAGAGAGCCTATATTTCTTAATGACTTTAATCCGCATGAATTTTATGCAACAAAGATTGCTGCATTTTTAAATCGCATTGTTTCACAAGGGGCTATTCAAGCAAAAAGACGCGGTGATGGCTTTTTACTCAAAGCATACAGAGAATTTCAAAGTGCTATTGCAGAAAATACGCAAATCTCATCTGGTTTTTTTAGCTATTGCGTGAAGCATGGAAGGGTTATACAAGCAATACGAGATTCATCAAAATTACCTAAAAGATTCTCTCGTTTTATACGCAGAACAAGAAAATAAAATCGACTTAATGAAAAAAACTTAGAATCGAGTCGATACGAGTTCCATGTGCTTACTAGATCTTAGGTAACACAGCACAGAATCACACATACCCAAATTCACGCAGGGCGTTTGCAAGCTGCACAAGTAATGGACCGCCACGACCACCACTTCCACCATGCTCTATTAAGATAGTAATCACATATTTTGGATTCTCATAAGGTAAAAAGGCAGTAATCCAGCTTTGCGATCTATGCCAATATTCCATATCAGCTTCCCTTTTTCTTTTTATTGCATCTTGTGCGATACCTACGACTTGCGCTGTCCCTGTTTTACATGCAAGTTTTACTTGTGTGCCTTGTGTTACACGATATGCCGTGCCAGATGGATCAGAACAGACTTGATACATGCCAAGTCTTAAGGCGGGTAGCTTTGAGTGCTCAAACTTTGTTAATACATCTTTTATAGGCATATTTGTTGGCTTACCGCCTAATTCTTTAGCAAAATGCGGTGTTACAAGCTTACCACTTGCAATAAGGGCGGTATATCGTGCCACTTGCATAGGTGTAGATAGAAATGAGCCTTGCCCTATGGAAGTAACAATCGTATCGCCTACATACCATTGCTGTGCATAGTTTCTCATTTTCCATTCTGGTGTGGGGAAGATTCCAGAGTTTTCATAAGGCAAATCAACTCCTGTTTTTTGCCCAAATCCCATTTTATTCATCACAATGGCTAGATTATTTATCCCTGCGATTTGTGCGAGTTTGTAGAAATACACATCAACACTTTCTCTAATCGCCTTATACACATCAGAGCTGCCATGTCCGCCTGCTTTCCAATCGCGAAATTTATGTTTATTGACTTCAATATATGGGGGTGTAGAAATGATTGTCTTTTCTGTGGTATCGGTAAATTCCAAAAATGCTAATGCCATACCCATTTTGATAACAGATCCCGGTGGATACTGACCGCTAATAAGCTTATTAATAAGTGGTTTATAGGGATTTTCTAGTAAGTCCTTATATTTTTTATGTGAGATTCCACCAACAAAGTCATTGATATTATATTCCGGATAACTTCCTGCGGCAAGTATCTCGCCATTATGTGCGTCCATGATAATACCCGCACCATTATGTTCACTAAATACAGAATCAAGCCGCTCTTGCAAACGCATATCAAGGCTTATTTTCATATCATTATTGCTTGTAGCGGGCTTTTCATCGATGAGTCGTAATTGCTGATTAAGGCTATTTACCTGTATGACTTTTTCGCCAAGCTGCCCTTGTAAAAATTCATTATATTGCTTTTCAATGCCTTGCTTACCAATAATCTTTGTGTATCGTGAAACACGATCATTTTCTCTATCACGCACATCACTCGCCCCGATATAGCCTATAACATGTGCGGCTGATGCGTTATTTGGATAGTATCGCTTAGTGGTTGGGGTTATAATAATATTATTTTCTTGTATCATGGCTGGATATATAATCTGCATTTGTGCGTAAGATACAAAGTCTATAAGCGTAACTGGTGTGCGGCGATAAATGCTATTAAATTTCTTATAAGTTTCTAGCAACTCTTCTTTATCTATATCAATGATATGAGAAGCGATAAAGTCAATGCTTTTTTCTAGCTCTTCATTACTCAAGCGATTACGCAAGGACAGAGTAAAGCCTAGCTCATTTATCGCTAAAGGCTCGTTATTCCTATCAAGTATTTGCCCTCTTGTTGGCACAAGGATTTCTGTTTTAATCGTGTTTGCCACTGATAGTTTATCATAGTATTCATGCCTTGCAACAGCAAGTATATAAAGCTTTATAATAATAATGGCAAAGACAACGCCAAAAATAGCATATAGAATCCGAAAGCTTTGCGGTATATTTTTCATCATCACTCTTTAATAGCAAGGTAGTAATATATTAATGCGATTATACAATCCACTATAAGATAATACATATAGATTGTTGAAAAGGATAACATAGGTGTTTTAAACAAAACATTACATAATAATAAACCCGCAAAATAAAGCAAATATAAAGAACACACATAAACAAGCACAAAAGGTGCATTTATAAGCACAATAGATTCTAACTGCTCTGCTACAAAGAATCTAACGATAAAAAACACGCAAGGGATAACTCCCACAAGCAGGGTTTTATCAAACTCATAGAAAAACAAACACACAAGGACAATCGTTGAGATATAAAACTTCTCATCATTATAATGCTTATGAAAGATGAGAAATAGCATACCCATAAGCGGCGGCAAAATAGGATAAATATCACTCATCATAATGTAAAATAGATAGGCTATAATACCCAATATGCTTAAAAATATATGTTTCGTCTTTGTTCTTTTATAAGTCATTGTTTATACTCTTTTTATCCGCAATTATACATCATTACTATTTTAAGTGCAATATTTTTTAAGTGATATTTTTAATTGACTAGATTCTATTTGTTTAGATTCTATAATTCATGCAAGATTCTATAATTTTGCTAGTTTCTATAATGCTAAAATGTTAAGACTTCATAGCCAATAAACCTTAGAGAAAAGTCCAAACAAAGTTTAAGCTATGGATTGTCCCTAAATCTAAGTCATTATGTCCGCCATAGATATTTGCACGATAGGTAATATCGGTATTGACTAAAAGTGGACTTATTTTTAATAAGCCTAAGCCTACTTCAATATA
>NZ_JMKW01000009.1 GCF_000686565.1 Helicobacter bilis ATCC 51630 | reverse complement strand
TAGAATCTAGATTTACATCCTCTGTATCTTTGATTTTTGAAATAATATTAATCGCATTGCCTATATGACTATTGCCCTCTTTATCGCTTTGACTTAGGGCGTTTAGATTACTTGCATTTGCGATTACTTGCATTAATTGCGTATAAATATTTGCCCTTTGTATGTTTGCATTATCTATAACGCTAATCTTTGTTACATAGGCTTGAATGACGCTAATTATTGCTTCACTTAATGCCTTTGTAGCTTCTGCCTTTGCCCTTATAACATTTATTTCTAACTCCACCCTTTTTTGATATAAGCTAAATTCTAGCTCTTTTTCTCTTTGCATCATCTCTTGTAGTTTCAAAGCATTATTACATGCAATCTCAAATATCTTTATATCTAGTTGGGCTTTTTCATTTGGGCTTAGATTTACCCTATCTACTTCTTTTAGGAAAAAGGAATTATAGATTTTGTTTTGTATTTCGTTTAGGTTTTCAAAAAATTGATGTGTGTCTAGCATGTTTAATCCTTAATTTATAGATAACAACAAAAAGATATAAAACGGCTTGATTTAATTTGTAGATTTGAAGTATAATTTGTTACCGCTTAAACTACCAACTTAAGCGGTAAATTTCTCTTTTCTAGCAAGAGTTAGAAAGGAGAGTTTGATATGTTCAACAAAGTCATTATAATAGCTTTCTTGCTATTTGTGCTTTTTGTTAGTATCGCATATTAACAAATTCTTTTAAATATTACAAATTGTCACATGCTAGGTATAACAGAAAGGAGGCTTTAAGTTTAACATGTTTTTACAAATAAATCAAAAATCCTTTTTTATTTGGTGTTATGCCTTTATTTCGTTACTTTACTTTGACCGCCCTTGTCATTTTGAGCGTAGCGAAAAATCCCTTTTGCAAATAAAAAGATGTTTGGGCTAACGCCTCAACATGACAAGTATTTCTAAGCTAGATTCTAAGATTTGCAACTTGCAAAGTAGAATCCATTCGCTGACCGCAAACTAGAATCTTTAAAGCGTGAAGTATTTTTGATGAATTTTTGCGGTTTTCGAGTGAAAGGCGAAGGGAGTGTATATTAAATACATGACCGAGCCCTTGAGCGAAGAATCCGCAAAAAGACAAACGCTTACGCTAAAGGGGTTAAGCGAACAAACCCCTTATCCCCACTACTTCCAAAACTCGTAAAATTAATCCGTATGCTATCCCCTGCCCTAAAGAATAATATTATATGCTTTTTCTGTCCCTCTCGTGCGATTTTATAGCTATTGTTATAATCCTGCCAACCAACACCCCGCCAACCTTTCCAAGTAATATCGCCGCTAAAATCTCTATCAACATGCCAATAATACCTATAACGCTTCGTATTAATCCCCTCTAAACTACCACTTCCGCCAACGACTGAAAAATTCTTATCCTTGTGGTTTAGGTTTATAAAATTCCCCCTATTGCCATTTTGTGAGAAGTAGTTATCATAAGCGTTTCCGCTACCATGATGATTCCAAACATAATGCCCCTCTGTAAATGTATGTCTCAAATTCTCGTTTATATCCCCACTTCCCCCCTGCATTTGTGCTAAGAGTAAAAAGCTTCTGCCTGTGTTGTTTGTGATGATGTGTTCTGTGGTTTGTGCTGTGCCGGTGATGAGTTGTTCGGTTACTTGTTGCATTTTAATCCTTTTATATAAGCTTTCATCTTGTGGTAACATTTTAACGATTTACCCTTTTTTATGGACCATAAAAAAGGGTAAAAACATTAAAAGCCTACCATCAATCTTGGAAAGCTAGTTTGTTTCCTGCATGGTTTTAAAATCAAACTAGATCTTTAAAGCGTGAAGTATTTCCCACTTGTTGCCCCAACAGATTCTAAAACTTGCAAATTGCATAATCAAGGCTGAATCTTTAAATTAATAAAATATATCCACACTTCCCCCCGCTCCAATACTTACATTTATGCTAGTCTCACTCTCTGGTATATCTACAATACTAAACTTCATTTCCCCAAACTGCCCATTTCCCCCTGCATTTCCTGCCCCACCTTGTGCGGTTACAAAACTACCAAAAGAAGAGGGTGTGCCTCTTGTTGTAGCATTATTTGCCCCTGTGCCACCTAAGACATTTACAAACACTCTTTTTACATTTTGTGGCTTATTCCATGTTGTTGTTTGTGTGAAATTTTCATGAGTTAAATCATTCATTAAAAAAGAAAAAGTGCTTTTTAGCTGACTTATTGTCTGTTCTGTGAGTTCGTTTATAGATTCTAAACTGCTTTCTTTTTGTGTGTCTAGGCTTTGTATATGCTCGTCTTTCTTCGTCTCTAGTTCTGCTTGAGAATCTTGCAGGGCATTTGGAATTGTTGTATTTATGCCCTCTTGTATGAGATTTTGTGCTTCTTGTCCTTTATTTTGCAAGTTTAAAAGCCATGTCTCATACTCCTGCCTTACATTTGAATCAAGTGCAGTCGTGTTATTTTTGATTTGTTCTAATAGTCTTTGGGCTTCTGTGCGAATCTCTTGCATGCCCTCTGTTTTAATCGCATTTAAGGCTTCTTGTGATTGTGTAGCAAAGCTGTTTAAATGTGCATTATGCTCTTGTATCATTGTATTGACATTGTTTTCTACTTGCTGTGTTTTTGTTTCTATCTCTTGGAGTTTAGAGTCTAGATTTGTATTTGCTTGTGTGGTGTTGTTTTCTATTTCTTGTATTTTTTCCTCACCTTTTTGAATGATAGATTCTAAGCTTTCTTGGAGTTTATCTTGTAATTGCGTTTCATGCGTGCTTACTTCTTGTCGTATCTCATTTAGCCCATTTTCTTTTGCTTGTTCTAACTCCTCTTTTTTAGAATCTAGAAGTTTAGCTTTATTAATAAAGCTAAAATTAGAGAAAATAACAGAATAAAAAGAGCAAATAAGGCTTAATTTATAAATTAAGCCTTATTTAAGTGAATCTTGTGGGTAGGGTTATTTTCCTGTTGTTGCTGAACCAATCCCCATTAGCAAATCAACAAAACCACTTTCAATCATGGGGCAAGTTTTCATTAAATTATTTTCCAGCGTATCATAATCTACCTTTTTAGCTAAAGCATTTGTGTCTTTAGTGTTTAGCTTTTTAAAACTAGCACATGCTTTTTTCATTACTTGTATCGCATTACTGGTATAATACTTATCTTTTGTTTTAGACTTCTCATCGTCTTTATCTCTGTATGGTTCTGCCTTTTCAAGCCATGTACCTACTTCTTTTACCTCTGCAATGAAGTTTTTACAACTTTGTGTATTACATACCTTAATCAGTGTATCTGCTTGTTTTGCTACTTCTTTATACACTTCGCCATCATCAGCAAGGGCTACAGAACCCCCCCCCCCCCATTAATAAACCAACTAACAACAATCTTTTCATACCTTTATCCTTTATGTAGAAATATATCTTTAGTCTTTATGCCTTAATAAAAATAGCAATAAAACTAAAGATTGCGAAGTAAAAGCATAAAGTATTCCTTATTATAGATTCTATCTGTGCGCTGTAAGCCCGTTGTTATGGTATGTGTTTTTTGACAAATGACACAAGTGTGGTGTGAAGCACAAGGAACAATGGCAATGTAAAACTAAGTAAATCCATGGTTTTTATGCGATGGACTATTAAGAGATTTTAGGCCGCTTAAAATGTGATGTGTGAAAAATAAATTTCTAGCACAAATGATGAGTTTTGCTATACACAATATCGATGTGATGATATAAGAATATAAGATGTAGCTCTATATGGTGAGTATAGCAACACATCGCATAATACAAGCAGTAATAGACAAAACTGCATATTGATTGAAGCTACCTTGCATACGACTGCAAAGGTATTGCTAGAAATCCTTAGTGATAGACTGCATTTAAATTATCATAGAAGCTTGCATGATAAGGTCGTAGCTATTGCTAAGGAATTATCTCGTAGAGATTGCATTGTAATCATTGATGAAGCAGAGCATTTGCCTTTAAGGGCATTAGAAGATTTAAGGCGTATTTGGGACTTTAGTCAAAAGGGATTTGTGCTTGTTGGAACTGAGATTCTAATAAAGAATTTAATGGGTAAAAATGGGGATTTAAAGCAGTTGTATTCGCGTATTGATTCAAGGTGGCATTTAAGGGGCTGTGATGAGAGAGAATGTGCAGAATGCTTTAATGAATATATTTTTCACTATACAAAGGGGAACTTTAGAAGTAGTGGGAAGTTGTTTAGAAAGGCTAATAGATTGGCTGGATTGCATGAAGTAGGTGTGAGTGAAGAAATAGTGGCGCAGGCGGCAAGTATGATTATTTTGTGATTGCGTTTTTCTTTTTGCGACTTTTTGTTGATTTGCATGTGTGGATTTGTTGCTACGCAACTGCATAAGTGAGTTTTCAATTTTTGCTTCGGTCATGTATTTATGCTATCTAACCCGTAGTGATAAATCCAAGCAAGATTTTAAGAATACAAGATAGAATCTATTTCTTTAATATCGCTGTGCCTATACCTTTATTTGTAAAAAACTCTAGAAGTAAGCAATGCTGCACTCTTCCATCGAGTATATGCACACGAGAAACGCCATTGTGAATAGCATGTATGCAACTTTGTAACTTTGGTATCATACCACCGCTTACTTTGCCTGTGTCGATAAGATTTTGTGCCTCACGCAAACTAAGCTCTGAAATAAAAGAATCCTTATTATCATAATCCTCATACACGCCCTCAATATCGCTCAAAAATACAAGCTTTTCAGCATGTAGGGCTTCAGCAATGGCACATGCTGCATCATCGGCATTAACATTGTAGCTATTATGGTCGCTCCCTATGCCAACAGGGCAAATCACAGGCACAAAACCATCTTGCAAAATCGCACTTACAAGTGTCGTATCCACATGCACTACTTCGCCGACATAACCAAGATTCTCGCTATCTTTAGGTCTGACTTGCAGCATTCTGCCATCTTTGCCGCTTATGCCGCATGCTTGCACACCAAACTCACATAGCATACCCACGATGTCTTTACTGATTTTATTTAACACCATTTCAACGATTTTCATCGTATCTTTATCAGTAACCCTTAAGCCGTCCTTAAATTTTCTTTCAATCTTTACGACTTCTAGCCATTTGTCAATATCCTTGCCCCCGCCATGCACGATAATGGGCTGGAATCCGATCGAATGAAGTAGGGCTACATCGCGTATCAAACTTTTTTGCAATTCTTCATTTAACATGGCACTTCCGCCATACTTTATCACCATTGTTTTGCCACGGAATAGCTGGATATAGGGCAAAGATTCTATTAATATTTTTGCCTTGTCTTGCCACTCTTTCATTGACTTTTCTTTGTCCATTTGTGTATCCTTTTGGTTGTAGAAAAAGCTTATTGTAGCATATTTATTGTGTGAATATTATTTTATTGTTTCTTAATAATCTAGCATGGCGTAAAGTTCTGATATATTTTTGGTTTGTTTGGCAGATAGCCATACAATGTAATTATATTTAGAAACTAAATTAATATTTATATTCAACATATAAAGATTTTACAAACATAATATCCCACGCATTTTGTAGCAATACGCGATAGCCTTTTGTGTGTAAAAAGTCTATTATTTGCTCTTTAGATTCTGTGTAATTATGCTCTATTGTCATCACGCTGAAGCTATATTTGTCAAAATCTATGCCTTTTAGCACTTCCATTTCACCACCCTCAACATCTAAAGTCATAAAATCTATATGAAAAATATTGGGGTAATTTTGCATAACTTCATTAAAAGTTGCTGTTTGCACTGAAAAAGTCTTAGTTTGCCCTAACTCATCAAGGCGACCTTTATGGTGCTGTGTCAAGTTTAGCTCTAATGTATCAAGCACAGAATATTCAGAATCTGAAGCTACAAGGGTTGTTGTGCCGATATTTTTAGAAAAAATCGCAAGATTATAGGTATCACATTTTCTATTTTTCTTTAATTCTTCAAAGGTTTTTGGATTGGCTTCAACGCAAAATCCATTCCACCCAAGTCGCTCAAATAAATAGCTATTATTAATATTCACTCCATCATGTGCGCCTATATCGACAAAAAAGCCTCGTTTCTTTTTATGCAGAATAGAATAGGCTAGGGCGTCTTGTCCAAGCTGCCCACAGAATGTTTCATTTTGCAGGTTTGATAGCCATAGAGAATCTATGAGATATTCAACTCGATTTACCTTTTCCTGCATGTTGAGTAAAATGCTCTCATTGCTGTATTTTTTCTTCTTACGCTGATATACTGGGATACCAAATAATTTATATCGCTTTCTTATGCTGTTTTGAATCTGTTTTTTATGTGTCGTGAGTAGGGGGATACCCAATATCTTTCTTACTTCCTTATTGCCATCTATCTCTTTACTGATAATACCCATGCTAGTCCCTTATATTTTGATGTCAGCTATTCTACAAAAAAAAAAAACGATTCAAGAGATAATGGAAAATAGCTTTGGTTTTATATTTTTAATTTGCATTGAGGTTGCATAATGGAATACAAAGGATTCTATAATTTAAGAGTTTTGGAGTTTCAAAGCTATTTCATTTATGGAATAGGGTAGGGCGGTGCAATCTATTCTTACAACAAGCCTTACTCCATTACTAGATGTATTTAATGATACTAAAAGCATTTAAAGTTATTTATATGGTAATTTTATAGTCAATATAATCAAAATTTCTATATATTTTTACTAAATATTTATGATTATTAGTAATTAATTGATAAAAAGTAAATAAAATTTCATGTTAATCTTTTACACGAATGCAGAATCAGAGTGTTACAAAATGATGAGTTCTTGTGAAAGTAATCTTAATTAAGTGGGGTTGAAATGACTATTGAAAATTTTGAACATCAGCTAAAAGTGCTGAAACTGAAGAAAAAAGAATTTGCGGCAATGGTAAATGCGGGATATACTGGGGTTGTAGGCTGGAATTCTCGTGGCACAACGCCTGAATGGGTAGATAGTTGGCTTGCAAACTATGCGAAAGCAAAGAAATATGATGAGATTAGAACAATCATCGAAGATAAATTAGAGGCTGATGATAGAGAAGAGGATAAGGCACAAATTTATGGAGGCATGAATATATAAGCTATTACAAATCTCTTATATATTTGCTTTGATATTTTTGCAACGACATTACAGAAAAGTTGTTGTGTGTATTTGCTATCGTTTTATTACATAGCGTTGCAAGATTGAAGTTTAACTCTTGCTTAAATCTCTCTTTATTTCTTATCAATTTATCTTATGGATATTTTTAACTCCATTGTGTTATGTTTTTTGCAATATAGGTTTAGGTTAAGGTGGATTCCATCGATTCTGTATAGATACATTCAAAAGCATGTTAAATCAATAATAGCAAAGAATTCATTATGCTTTTATTATTGATGATTGGTAAGAAATTTTATTGTTTGATATATAGATATAAGTCCAGCAAAACACACGAATAAAGCTAAAGCTTGCATAAAATATGCGTTCTTAGTAGTTTGGCGGATAATCCCATACATGTTTTGCTACGCCTATCTGAGATGCGAGAATAATAAATAAAAATATATGAAAACTTTAATTTTCAAATTTTTATTTATTCAAGGCTCTATCTCTCCCCTTCCATCTTTAGAAAGCAAAAAACATGTAGCTTTAAACCTGTTATTCAATATGGAGTTACAAATTCTGCGTAATTTATCATTTATAGTATTTCACTCAAAATCAAAAATTGTTAAAAATTGTTTGGCTCTTTTTGTTTTTGGTGCTTTAAAGAACTCTTGTGCCTGACCCTCTTCAGCTACAACACCACCATCAAAAAACATAACTCTATGACTGATTGCTTCAGCAAATCGCATTTGATGAGTTACAATAACCATACTCATGCCATCAATTGCCAACGACTTTATAACTTCAAGCACTTCTTTTATCATTTCTGGGTCTAGGCTCGCAGTTACTTCATCAAAAAGCATAACTTTTGGATTCATACAAAGACTACGAACGATTGCTACTCTTTGTTTCTGTCCGCCGCTTAGATCTCGTGGATAATGATGTATTTTTTCTTCTAATCCAACTCGCTTTAGCCATTTTAGTGCGTCTTCTGTGGCACTTTCTTTGGTTTTTTTAAGTATTTTACAAGGTGCCAATAATACATTATCAAGCACATTTAAATGTGGAAAAAGCTCATAACTTTGAAAAACCATACCAATTTGTTGCCGCAACACACGCCAATTTGAGTTTGCTTGAATTGCTTTTCCATCGAAGATAATTTCCCCAGAATCAATACTTTCAAGCCCATTCAAACATCGTAAAAAAGTGCTTTTACCGCAACCACTAGGACCGATAATTGAAACAACTTCACTTTCCCTAAGAGAAAAGTTAATGCCTTTTAGAATCTGGATTTTGCCTTGTGTTTTGTTGTTAAATGATTTGTATAAATTGCGAGTTTCTAGTAAAACTTCACCAGTTTCATGATGGTGTATCAAATCCATACCCCTAAATGCAATACAATAAAAGTTTGCATATTTATATTTTAATACTTTAATCTTTTTGGTTTCTAATATATGTTGGCGTGTCCAAATCATCGTCATCATAATCGCCACTGCTAATTTTTGTCGCTCTATGCACAAAAATATCTGGTGTGGAAGTGAATAGATTTGGCTCTTTTTGTGCCTGCTGCCCTGCTACTTCTTGTTGTGATTGTGCTACCTGCGTTGCAACTTGTGGCTTTGCTGGAATCTCTTGCTGTTTATTTGTTTCAAAGCCTGTTGCGATAATAGAAACACGCACTTTATCCATCTCAAAATCATCTCGTGGCATAGTCCCAAAAATAATATCCGCATCGTCTCTTGCGGCTTCTTGAATGATTCCCATAGATTCTGAAATCGCAACAAATGGGAAATTAGAGTTAAACTCATAATTCACAATCACACCCATAGAACCATTAATAGACATATTGTCAAAAAGTGGTGAATGTATTGCATTGGTGATTGCATCATCAGCAGCATTCTCACCCTGCCCTTCACCTATACCCATTAATGCTAAACCTCTGTGACTCATAACCGTGCGTAAGTCTTCAAAATCCACATTGATTCCCTCATCAGAGTTATTTAAAATCACACTTGAGATTCCATTCACAGCACGCGCTACAACATCATCAACATAACTCATGCTTTCTTTATAGCCCGTATTTTTACCAATTACACTCAGCAATTTTGTGTTAGGAATAACAACGATTGAATCACAAACTTCATGCAACTCTTTTAAGCCCTCTTCTGCCAACTTCGCACGGCGACTGCCCTCATAGGCAAAAGGTTTTGTAACAACGCCAATAGTTAATGCACCAGTCTCTTGTGCGGCTTTTGCAAAAACAGGGGCAGCACCAGTCCCAGTCCCACCACCTAGTCCAGCGGCAATAATGATAAGATCAGAACCTTGCAGGGCTTGTTTAATATCATCATAACTCTCTTCTGCGGCTTGTTTGCCCTTTTCTGGTTTCATACCCGCACCTAAGCCTTTTGTAAGCTTTCTACCTAAAACAATATGATTTGACACAGGGCTGTTATGCATGTGCTGTAAATCAGTGTTTGCTATCATTAAACGAATGCTTGAAAAAGTGCCTTTATTCTTTAAATGGCGAATAGTATTATTGCCACCACCACCTACACCGACAACCGTTATAACTGGAGCATGTCCTATTTCTTCGTTTGGTATTTCTCGTAAATCTACTTCATTGTTATTCATATTTTCACCTTTAATTGTTTAAAATAAATCTTTACTCCAAGCCTTGATTCGTTGTAAGAATGAGGGCTTTTCGTCCTGCGAACTACTTGTATTCCCAGCTTGATTTTCAAGTCCATCAGCATTGGGCTGATCTAAATCCCGCAAATCTATCTGAAAATTAGAGTCTGTTTGCATTGTCTGTGTTTGTGTTTCGTAATCGGATTCTACCATATTTAACGCATTATGCCTACTCCTAATATTATTTTGTGAATCTTTTTCATAGTTGGTGAAGTTTCCTGCACCATAAAGAATAAGCCCCACTACAACAGAACTACTAGAATCTTTTAAGTTATCAAACAAGCCATCTATCTCAGTAGGACGCGCCAAACGCACAGAAAGTGGGCTAAACGCAGCAGAAGCAAACTCTCGCATACCCTTTAAATTTGCCATTCCACCTGTAAGCACCACGCCTGTTATCTGTTTTTTTAATCCACTCGTGCCAATAGAATCTGATAATATCCGCAAGGTTTCCTTTACCCTATCACCCATAACACAATATATATCACGCAAAGGAACATCGATAGTTTCTTCATTATTGCCTATACGCGGGATTTCAAGCACCCTGCCCTGCTCTTCTGCACTCGGCAAAAGATTCCCAAATTTAATCTTAATTTCTTCAGCAACTTTTAAAGGCGTATTAAGAAATCTCGCCATATCGCTTGAGATATGATTAGAACCTACGCCAAGAAAATCGTTATAGCACATAGAGTTACCATCATAGACCATAAGCTCACAAGTTTGCGCTCCCATGTCAATACATGCTACACCCAAATCTTTCTCATCTTCATGTAATACCGCAATTGAAGCCGCATAAGATGCAAGGACAATGTTTTCAATCTCAACTCCAGCCAGTCGAATAGCCTTTTTGAGATTCTCTAAACTTGCAGTCTGCACAGTAACAATATGAGTATCAACCTCTAAGCGACTACCTGTCATACCTATAGGATCTTCTACATGCTCTTTATCATTTAATCTAAAATGATGGGGAAGTACATGCACGATTGAATAATCCTTTGGAATCCCAGCATTATGCACAGCAAAACTCAATGCGGCATTGATAGTGTCGATATTAACTTCTCTATCCATCACATTAGCACTGCCGCTTACATTTATGCTTTTTGTATGCGCACCAGACAAGGATACTATGGCTTTTGAGACATCCACTCCAGCCATTAGCTTTGCTTCGTGGATACTCTTTCTAATGGCACTGCCAGCCTGCTCTATATTTACAATTGCACCTTTCTTAACACCTTGTGTCTTACATGTCCCAGTCCCAATGATTTGCACATCAGAACCCCTAACATCAGCAATAATAGAGCAGATTTTTGTTGAACCAACATCAACACCTAGAATAATCTTATTCAATTCTGCCTCCTATAGTCAATAACCTTATAATGTTTCATAGCATATTCAAACATAGCATTTCTAAGATCTCTCACCTTTGCTTCTTGCAGGGCTTCATCTTCTGCATTTGTAATATTTACTAGATCTGCATAATTAGGCATTTCTTGCTTAACAACTCTAAATAAAAGTGCCTTGTCGCTACCAAGAAACACAACGCCCTCTTTTTTATTATGTCGCATGATATAATCTAATGCCTGTCGTATATCCATGTCATTTAGACCAAGCGAGAGTAACTGCTTATGAGATTGCATATTTTGTTCCTGCCATAATGATAAAGTAGCGACACGATATTTCCTAGAACTCTCTTCGCCTATTTGTGAAAGCTTGGTATATGCCATTTTCTTAAACTCATCATTTTGTTTTTCTAGCATTAAATCCCTACTAGCTAACTCTTTTGCAAACTCAAAACTAAGTGCTTGTTTTGGAATCTTTTCGGTAATATAAGGGATAATCCAATGATCCTTGCTATACTCTAAAGGTGCAAGTAAGCCCTCACCACCGCTTACTGCAGTGATTAAGGCAGAGTGATTGCTCCCATCGTCATTAAGCTGCAAACTATATAATGGAATGTCTTGCAGTGCTATATCTTTAATATCTAAATCGCCATCAAAATGCTTTTGCAATAAAGCAATGCTTTGAGATTCCATTGTAGTAACAACATTGCTTGTTTTAATCTGTAAATCTTTATTATTTTCAGCAATATTTTTGCTTATAGTAGCCATATAAGAACTAGCAAAACCCAAAATCGCTTTGCGATAGTCCGCTTCCACTTCCTCTAAGGCTTGCTCAAATGTTAGATTCTTATATTTTCTCTCATTGTCTTTATAGAACTTCTCAAGCATTGCCCTATTTGTGTTAATTTCTCCCATATCAAGTGCCATATATGCTATCTTATAGCTTACTGGTTTATAATATCTCTCTTTGTTTCTCTCCCAATAGGATCGAACTTCTGAATCTGTTGTTTGTAACACAGCATTTTTTAGCACAGAATCTTTATGCAGCAATCTTAACTCCGCAACATCTTTAATCTTACCTGCACTCATAAAGGCATTTGTCTCAAGTGTAGAAACTGGTGCTAACGGAAAATTCTGCATTTTTTCTTGCAACAAAGCCTTTGCTACAAACGCTTCATAATCAGCGGTATTCCAGCGATTTGCTTGCAATAGCTTTTCGTATTGCTCTTTATTAAAAGTATGTGTTGCATCTTGAAATTCAGGCGTATTAAGCAAGGCTTCTAGAATCTCATTTGAAGTTATGCTTACACCAATGTCTTTTGCAAGCATTTCTAGCAATTTTTCTTGCACCAAGATTCTAAAGGCTTCTTGTTTTATTTCTGGCATAGGCTTACCATCATCTGGTAGCCCTACTTGACGCATGTATTCAGCAACATTATCATAAATTTCATTATATTTTCTTTGATATTCTTGACGGCTAATATATATGTCGCCAACCTTTGCAACGCTATCGCTTGATACTGCGGAGAAGCCACCACCACCCCACTCTACCATGCTTGCAAAGACCAATGCCAAAGCACTTACCCATACGGTAATAACTAAATATTTCTTGTGCTTTTGCATCCATTCTAGCATATACAATTCCTTTTGAAAATAATAAAAATTGAAACAATAATGATCTATGTTTTTTGACTGAAAAAGTTTTGCCATTATAACAGAAAAAATACAATATTTTATAAGTTTAGTCTGTTATTTTTCAATTTTTAATTAGTGTTATATTTTGAGTTAAATATAGGTTAATGTGTGGTAAATATGTATATTATCTATGCAAAAAATTCTTATAAAATAAGACTTTGAGAATCTCGCCCTACCCTGCCCTAGTTTATAGAGATTCTATTCTTTAAAGATTCTGAAATTTCATTGCGGTTTAAAATTTGCCTTACTTACACAATACATTGCTACAAAGCAATCATCACACATAGGCTTTAATGCCTTGCATTGATATCTACCAAATAGCACAAAGGCTTGGTGTAAAATATTAAGATTCTCTTTAAAAGCTTTTGTCAAATCCTTTTCTGTATCAATCGCACTTTTACTTTTACTTAAACCGAGTCGATGACTAACGCGAAATACATGTGTATCAACTGCCATGTAATTCATACCCAAAAACTCACCTAATACAACATTTGCACTTTTTTGTCCAACACCGCTAAGCGACATTAAATCTTTTTGATTTGTGGGAATCTCGCCATTAAATTCTATCTCTACTTTCTTTGCCATTGCGATTAGATTCTTTGCTTTTGCATTAAAAAAAGAGACAGATTTTATAAGTTCTATGACACTTCCTAAGTCTGCCTTGCTTAATTCTTTTGTGCTTGGATATGCCTTAAATAATGCTGGTGTTACCATATTTACGCGTTTATCAGTGCATTGGGCTGATAGCATAACTGCTATTAATAACTCATATAAATTTGTATATTGCAATTCGGTTTGTGCGTCTTTATAATGCTCTAAAAATAGGGCTTTAATGTTTGCAATGCGTTCTTTCTTTCTCAATTTATACTCGCTTTTAATTCTTTGCCATAACTTCTACTGGGTTGATATGCTTTCCATTTTGCACGATTTCAAGATTCAATCTATCATGAATGCGCCCAATGACATATCCCCTTTTTACAACAAAGCCTTTCTTTAAAGTGGGGGCAATCTTATCAAGCATAGAATAGATTGTATGCATTGAGTTTGCATGCTCTACAACCACAACCTTTTTTAGTCCGGGCATCTCTTCTGCATAAATTACTTTACCATCCATAATATTATAGACTTGTGCGTCATTTTTCTTAGGTTTTAGCACCACGCCATTATTAAAGATTTTAATCTTATAAGCGGGATCAATATAATCGCCAAATGCCTGTTCTATCACATAGGAATCAAGAGGCGATCCAGCCCTTTTGCCTGTATATCTTGCAGTTTCTGGACGCTGATATACGCTATCTACTCGTTTTAGCTCTTCAAAGCTATTAATAGTATTTGACGCTTCAGCTGAACTCACTGCTGCATCATACTTTCTTTGTATCGCCTTATTTTGCTCACCTAAGAATTGTTGTGCTTTTTTGCTATCTGTTTTTGCGATTTTCTCTGCTTCGGCTTTCGCCTTTTTCTCTGCTTCGGCTTTCGCTAGGGCTGCTCTCTTTTTCTCTTCTTCTATTTTTCTTTTTCTCTCCCTTTCTAATTTTGCTAGTCTTTCTCGCTCTAGCTTTGCTTTTCTTTCTGCCTCTTGTTTTTTACGGATTTCTTCTTGTGTATTTTTCTTTAAGATATTTAACTGCCCCAAAAGTTTATCAAGCTCTTTTTTTTGCATATCAATAGCTTTTAATCGCTGGTTATAAACCTGCATTTCATTACGCATGTTATCTACTAGAATCTTTTGTTTAGCTATCATTGTTTGCAAATCTTGGTGTCTTGTCTCCTGTGTAGTAATAATTTGCGTTACTTCCTTAATGCTGCTATTAATATCATTAATCTGCTTTACTATGCTTCTTTGCTGCTTTTCAATCTCTTTAATCTCGCTTGTTGTTTGCTTTTTTAGAATCTTGAATGCTTCTCTTGTTACCATATCTTCAAGGTTTAAGCTCTCTTCATCATCAAGCACATAGGCAATGGTCATGTGTTGGAGTATGAGATTTGAAAGCTTTGTTTGTGATTGATTTAGAGAAACATTTAGTGTTGCTAGATTATCTTCAAGGGTTTGCAGTCTTGCTTCTTGGCTTTTATTCTGGTCTTTATTGCTTTCAATATTTTTTGCAAGATTCTGAATCTCTGCATCAAGCTTTTTAATCTGCTGCATATTATTGTTAATGTTTTGTCCCAATGTGCTTAATTTTAGATTGAGATTTGCCCTTTGTTTATCGATCTTGCTTTTTTGTGCTTCATTTTTTTGTATATTTTGATTAATCTCATTTAAATCTACTGCCATAGCACCATAGCATAAAAATGCACTAATAAGGATAAATCGCTCAAGGCATTCTCTCATGCACGCGCCTTTGATAATATCACAAATATAACGCAGCAACTAGATGATATGAAAGCAGCCAAAAAGAGCTTTATAAAATCTGGTGGAATGCGAAATATATTTAATCCTATATTTAATGCTTGTAATGTTTCAAGTGTGATTTGCAAATTTGCTACATAAAATACAAGGATAACAATAAAAAAACTCGCTAAAAATGAATCTATTAGGGCAAGTTTAAATAAGCTTCTATTGCGTATCCAAATATTTGCCCCCATAATATCCATAATCTCCATTTTATCCTTATTGACATAACGCCATATCTCAATTTGCTTTAACATAAGCATAAAGCTAACAACTGCTAGAATCACCGCAAAAGTAATAACGCTAAACTTAATAAAACTTAATAAAGTATAGTTTTCTAAATGCCTTTTTGAAAAAGTATCAACAGATAATACATTGGGATTTTTTTTCAACACTGCTTCAATCGTGCTTAATCTCTCTGTGCTTGGAAAATACTCTAAGCTTAAGCTATAAAAATAGGGTAATTGCCTTGTTAGATTTGTAAGATTTGTATCGTTAATATCTTTTGTAAGTTTTGCAATAGAATCTTTTGGATTAATCTCTGTTAATGCCTTTGCTTCAACTATTTTTTTACGCACAGAATCAAAGCTAATGGGCTTTTTAGCCGTGATTCCAATAGCATATTTTTGTGTAATAAATCTTTCTTGATTTGCTACAATACGCTCTAAAATAAGCAGACATTGTAAGCTAAAAAGCATGGTAATAAGTGGGACAAGTAATGATAGGTGTTGTTTAAGCGTATTCATGGATTAAACCTTCTTTGATTTCTATTTTTCTATATTTTAGATTCAAATGCTTTGGGATTCTATGCGTTACAACGACTATTGTAATGTTTAATTGCTCGTTTGATGACTTCAAAAGTCCCCAAATCATATCGCTAGAATAATCATCAAGATTGCCTGTAGGCTCATCACAGAGAATAAGTCTTGGTCTATGTGCTATTGCCCTTGCTAGAGCTACTCTTTGTTGCTCTCCACCGCTTAATTCCTGCGGATATTTATTTGCTTTATGTAAAAGGCTAATGTGAGAGAGTAATTTTTCTGCTTGGGTTTTTATCTCTGTTTTTGGAAATTTATTAATAATCATAGGCAATGCGATATTTTTTTCTACATTCCAATCTTGTATAAGCTTATAATCTTGGAACACAATCCCCATTTTACGCCGCAAAAGCATGAGTTTATGACTACTAATCTTTTTCATATTAGAATGCAAAACACTAAGCTCACCTTCTTGCACGCTGATATTGCCATAAATGGAACGCAAAAGTGTGCTTTTACCGCTACCACTCGCACCTGAAATAAACACAAAATCTTTGGGATATATATTGAAACTTGCATTTTTTATCACAAGCCCTGTGCGTTTGTAGCCTAGACAAAGTTGCTTTGCTTTTATAATCGTATCCATTTATAACCTTTATGCTAGTTTGCTGTTTTTATAGAATCTTTTTTAGTAGATTCTAGTTTATTGGAATCTTGCTTAGAATCTAGCGTGATAGAAGCAGATTCCATAGTCTCTTGCAATATTTTACATAAAAATTTGTGTGCTTGTAAATGAGAGCGGATAGATAAGGGCTTTTTTAGATAATGTAATTTATGATTAGAATCTAGGATTAAATAAGTATTAAAAGGCATATAAAAACTACCAAAAGTAAGATTAGCAATGCTTATATTTTCACTCGCACTAGATTGTGTGGAGTATATATCGCCGATACTAATGAATATAGAAACTTGTATCCATTTTTTATTGCATAGGGATTCTAGAATTTTGTTGTGTTGTGTTGTGTTAGAATCTGGAAACTTGTCATTTTGAGCCTTTGAAAAAGGCGAAAAATCTTTTTTAGATTCCATTTTAGAATCTTGCGTACAATCCCTTGTAGATTCTATACTAGATGTTTCGCTACGCTCAACATGACAATTTGTTGTAGATTCTAGATTTTCTACCAAATCTGGGCAGGGTTTAGGATGCATGTTTTTAGAATCTAGATTCTGTATTTCTTGGTTTCTAGTATTTATAGAATCTACTTTTCTTTCTAAACTCGGTAAAGAGAACACACCCTCAAGGCTATCGTGATTTTGCTGTCTAAAATCATGCTGAAAAATACGCATTTCATAAATATCCTTTTTCATATTACTCCATCTTGCCTCATATTTACTTACAATATCTATATCTCTATTTTTTAGAATCTCAAAATGCGTAAAATCCGCACTCATCGCTTCTTTCATACTATCTAACACATATTCATAGTCATCACTACGCAGATTGATATGCCCTGTATCTTTTAAGATTCTAAAGCTATTTTCTAAAAATTCCCTATGAAATACTCTTCTATGCTTTGCCTTATTCCAAGGGACTGGAAAATGCAGGAATATGGTCTCTACGCTTTTTTTACTTAAGGCTTGAATGCCAAGCCTTGCATCAAAATCACAGATAAAAAGATTCTCTAAATGATACAATTCTATCGCATTTATAACCTGCCTTACTGAAGGTGTATGAATCTCAAAGCCCAAAATTAGTTTCTGTGGATTTTTCTTAGCTAAATCAAGGATATGTCGCCCACTACCAAAACCTATTTCAATATAATCTGGCGTTAATGTAGAAAGTCTTTCAAGATTCACTAAATAGCCTAGCTGCATACCTCTTGTGTGCTTATTTTGCGTTTGATTTAAATTATGTGTAATTACATTAAGATGAGATGCGATAAATTGCAATACTTTTTTAATGAATAAAAGATTGCTAGGACGCGTGATTTTATCAACCTTATATAAAAAATCATTTGCCCTTTTCACACATCGTATAAAAAACATCTCTTCTTCATGGATTATAGGGATTAAAAAAAGATTATTAAATCTCTTATTCACAAGCATTTCTTTTATAATAAAATCATCGTGTGCTATATCGTTATCATATATAAACATGTCTTTGCTAATAAAATGCGGCATATTTTAGCCCTACTTTTTTGTTGAATCTTGCTTAGCTGTATTTGCATTTTGTGGCTCTGGCGATACAGGTTGTGCTGGTTGTAAAACTGGTATATTTGGTGCTGCTGGTTGTGGTGCAAGCTGCAGGGTAACTTGTCTGCTTCGAGTAGATTCTATACCATATTTATCCACACCTACAACATGATAGGTATAGCTTACACCCTCTTTTATACTTCTATCTGTAAAGCTTGTATTTTGTTCTTGATTAAATTTATCTTTTGAGCCATCACTACCGCTACGATATATAACATATTTTACAGAACGATTATCATTCGCCCCTTCCCATGCGATTATTGCACTTGTATTTTCTATCGCACCTTTTGTTAGATTTGGTGCAAGTGGTGGTGGAAGTGTCTGTCCGCCAACGCCATTTTCTTGCAAGTTTGATTCCAGTTTATATTTATCAATCGCACTGACTTTATAATATCTTATAGCCCCGTGTGAATCTATCTTGTCAGTATAAGATTCCCTTGTTACAAAAGCGATTTTTCTATAATTATCATTTAGAGTATTTGATACATACACATTGTAGCCAATCACATCTTTGGAATCACTTTTATCCCATTCTAACCAAATTTCACGCAATCTATTTTGCGTGGTCTTAATGCCTGCTACAACAGGCGGCAATGCCCTTGTTTTACCGACTACTAGCTGACTTGGCACAGATTTTGTGCCATCATGGCTTTGGGCTATAACTCTGTAGGTATGCTCTGCTCCATTTTCTATATTTCTATCAAAAAATTCTACTAACATGCGATTTGTTGTAGAACCGATGGCAATGAACTTCCCCTTTTTCTCTTGCTTTTCAATAATATAGTTCTTTACAATAGGATTTGGACTAGGACTCCAAAAAATCTTAATCTTTTGTGCGTAATCTTGCGAGGCATATACAAAGCTCACAGGATCTATAAAAGAAGTTTTTACTTTTAGTGGTGTGCTTTTCTTTGATACTTTAGAATCTTTTCCTACCGCAGCAATCGCATAGGTATATTCAGTTTGTGGTTCTAGCTTATCATCATAATAATGCGTTGAAAAGGCATTTTTTATAACAGCGATTGTCTCAAATTCCTTCTTTTTATTCTCGCGATAAATCACATAGCCATCAATATTTGTCGTATCTTCTGGTGTTTTCCACTCAAAGCCAACAGAGGTTACATCAGGCAATGCACGAAAGGTTTTAACCACAGGTAAATTAGGGTCTATCTCATCTTTTATACCCATAAAACTAAAGATTTTTGAACTTGAACATGCAGAAAATACCACTACATGCAATAATAAAAATAACATAATAAGGCATTGTCTATATACATAAATCATATACTATGCTCCTTGTAATATTTCGGTATTTAGAATCTAGTTTCTTGCAATTTTTCTTAATTCATCTTGCCATTGAGATAAAAATGCTTCTAGCTTACTTTCATAGTTAATAAAATTTTCATTTAGGAATTTTAGCAAATCTTTGGGTATTTTTGCACTAAAAACATTTCCATCAAAATAAAGTAGCTGTGCGTGTAGTAGCATTTTTGTCTTATATGTGCTTTTTAGATTCTCTGGGCTATATAGCATATCACCATAGATATAGCGTTGCAGTGTGCTTAAATGCACCCGTATTTGATGTGTCCTACCGCTAAAAAGCCGCACACCAATAAGCTCAAATACCCCATTTTTACTCTCCATAATCTTTCTAAACTCACTTTTAGAATCTCTTGCGAATGGATATTTTTCTTTATCAAGCTTTGCCATTTTCAAGCGATTATTAGGATTTCTCCCCATATAGCATTCCACAAAAGTGTTATGTTGCAAGGCTTTATTAATCACGCAGATATAGATTCTACCCATTGTGCGATTTTGCAGCATTTCAGCAAAACGCAAATGACTAGCATTATTCTTTGCTACTAAAATCGCCCCGCTTGTATCCTTATCAAGCCTATGCACGATACCAAACCTCATCTCTCCATTAATCGTTGATAATTCATAATTTTTCATACTTAAATAATCAGTGAGTGTAGCCTCTTTCACACTTGGGGCATGATGGACGACTAGATTTCTTGGCTTATTCAGGATAAGATAATCGCTATTTTCATATATCACTTCTATATCTAGCCCTTGTATTAACTCATCTGTGTTTATTGCTTTTGAAGTATTTTTTATTGTATAGATTTCAATACAAGCGCCTTTTTTTAGAATCTGTGATTTTTTTGTATTTTTTTCATTCATTTTTACAAGATTAGATTCTATCCATTGACTAGCTTGTGAGCGTGAAATCTTTAGAATCTCTTGCAATGCGTTATCAAGCCGCATATAATCATGTAAAATACAAAAATGATACAGCAATTCCATTTGTTTTCCTAACACGAAATTAATAAATGAATTTTAGCGAAAACTTGCTATAATTTTGCTGCCTAGAGGTTTCGTGTTTCTCTTTTATAATTGGTAGTCTATTTAAAATATATTTTTGGGTTACGCTTTAGAGCTATGTGTGTCGGTATTTCTGTTCTATTTTTATAGTGAAGGGCTTGATAAGCTTTAAGATCTGCCGCCTAATTAACTCGCAAGACCCTATTTGTTGTAGCTTTAGTTGGGCTTACACAATACACGAGAGTAGCGGATCTTTGGGTATAAGATTCTAACACAAAGGCATATTTTGCAAAACTCATATAATACACTACAATCAATCAATGTTTTAATTATCGGCAATGGTGGGCGAGAATACAGCATAGCCCTTGCCTTGCAGCAAGATAAAAAAGTAAATAAAATCTTTTTCACTCCAGAGAATCCAGCCGCAACGCTATTTTTCAATGCAGGACATTTTAGCTATAAAAACCATGATGAATTATTAACACATATAAAAACACATAATATAGACTTTGTTATCATAGGACCAGAAGCCCCACTTATGCAAGGTGTGAGTGATTTTTTAGAATCTCATAATATTTTAGTCTTTGGTCCAAGTTATGCAAACGCAAGGCTTGAAGGCTCAAAGGCTTATATGAAAAGCTTTATTCATAAGCTAAACATTCCTACCGCAAGATATAAGGAAATCACATTAAAAAATATAGAGATAGGATATAGCTTTATAGACGCCCTGCCCTTACCTATCGTGCTTAAAGCAAGCGGACTTTGTGGTGGTAAAGGTGTGTTGATACTAGATTCTAAAGAAGAGGCAAAGAAGCAGTTATTACTTATGCTAGAGGGCAAACTCTTTGGTGATGCAGGGAAAGAAGTCGTTATTGAAGAGTTTTTAGATGGTTATGAGTTATCTGTATTTGCTTTAAGTAATGGAAATGATTATGTAGTATTACCAGCATGTCAAGACCATAAAAGATTATTTGATAATGATAAAGGACCAAATACAGGTGGTATGGGTGCTTATACAAACCTGCCTCAAAAACTCTATAATAAAGTTTTAGAAGAAAAGATTAAAGATAGGATTCTAACCCCAACCTTTAACGCACTAAAAGAGAATGGCACACCCTATAAAGGCGTAATATTTGCAGGGATTATGGTAGTAAAAAATGAGCCATACTTACTTGAATATAATGTGCGTTTTGGTGATCCAGAATGCGAAGTCTTAATGCCGCTTTTAAAGACTTCAGCCCTAGAGCTTATGTATAGCTATGCTAAGGGCGAGAGTTTAGAGTCGATTCTCTTTAATGATATTTGTGTTGTATGTGTGGTAATGACTAGTAGCGATTACGCACAAGATCTTAAATCAAGCGATTATCCAGCAAAAATAACTTTTAATGATATAAATCCAAAAGACATAAATACAGAATATGGACATCTCGTATTTGCAAATACTAGCTTAAAAGATTCTATATTGTATGCAAATAGCGGAAGAAGCATAGTTGCCATTGGTAAAGGCAAAAGCTTACAAGAAGCTAGAGATAATGCTTATAGACTTGTAGAAAAGATAGATTTTAAAGGCAAGCATTACAGAAAAGACATTGCGTATCAAGCATTGCGGTAGAATCTTTTGCGTGTTATTTGTTTATGATTTTAGATAAGTTTGAAGATGGATGTATGGTTAAGAACCGCTGCTTTATAGTTATCGCTGTGCTACTATCAGCTGCATTTGGCGTTATTGCTTTTTATCTTGATTTCAGGGATAAATATTCATTATAGTTTTATCTGTTTTTACCTAAATCCAATAACATAGCTGTGTTTTATAGTAAAACTTAGGATATAGCTTTAATCACTATAAACACAAATGTGTATCTAACAAGGGTTTTAAAAAGCCATTGTCTAGCTAAAAAGCTTTAAACTCATAAACTTAAACACTTAGCATTATTTTTTAAGAATCTATTTTGTGATATTTGTGTCTTTTATACATTAAGAAAAAATCTTTATAGATTTTGTCGTAATGATAAAAAGTTGAATAGGTTTCTAATCACTACCAAGTAAAAACTTAGCAAGTTTTGAATCTTGTCCTTTTTTGCTAAATCATCTTTAATCTTTTGATTAAAGTTATCAGTTTTTTCTCTCACACTTTCAAAAAAGTTTATAAATCTTTCTTGTGTGAAGTCTTTCAACTCAAATTTATGAAATTCTTTTAATGCCAAATAATCATCTTCGAGTGTGTCAGCAAGAAAAACTTTATCATCATCTCTTACACCTAAAATTTCTTTAAGTTTTGGGGTAAGTTTTTTTTTGTTTGCTCTGTGTTGTAATTCTCCAAATAACCTTCAAAATACACACTTGTTTTTTCAATCTCTGCTGCTATATAAAAACAAAACTTCTTTATTTCATCAAACTTACTATGTCGCACAGAGATACCCTTTTCATTGTCCCAAACATCTACCCTGTATTCTTTATACCTGCTTTCAATCTCCCTTGCAATCGCACTAAAATGTGCGTATAGCACTTCATCTTTTCTAGCCACCAGCTCTAATGCTATATCTAAAAACTGCTCGTTGCCCTTTTTATTAAAAAGTGCTTGTAAATCCATTGTATTATCTTTTTGTCCTGTTAGTCTTTTTACTACATCAGTGTAGCACTCTATCGCCATTCTTAGATTGCTTATCCCACCTGCTTCATTTAAGGCAGAATCTAGTCATTTAGTGATATGCGCTTTAGAAATCCCTATTTGTTAGCCACTGTTTCGTGGCTATATCAAAACGATGTGTTACTTCGCTATTATATTCATCATACTGATTCATAAAATCGTTGTGCTTAAAATGAGAATCTTTTGTCTTATTTGCATCCGCCATATTTTCCCCTTTACAAATTCATCCCATAAGCTAAACACTTAGCGTTACAAATATTACGCATTGTGCAGGTTGAGCTTGAATGCTATCTTTGAGATTATCTTAAATTCATAACGACTGCCATTGCAGAATAAATAATATTCTCAAATAAAGACGATTTAATAAAACAATATAGAATCTTAAATCATAATGAAATACAATAAGGATAAAAATGCAAGATATTACAACAAGTAAAGACTTAACTGCTAAATCTAGCACAAAAGAACTTAAAATCTTTGTCAGTGCGCTTGAGCCAAGCTCTAATCTACACTTAAGAAATCTCGCGAAAGTTTTGCCAGAATCTTGCACACTCATTGGTGTATGTGAAAGTGAGATAGGACGGCAAGTTTTAAGCCCTAGTGAATTTGCCATTATGGGTTTTAGCGATGTAGCAAAAAAGATTCTATTCTTTAAAAAAGCAATGCAAATCCTTAGTGAAGCAGCCCTTACATGCGATAAGATTCTCTTAATGGATAGCTCATCATTTCATCTAAGACTTGCGAAAAAGATACGAGAGAAAAACCCAAATATTCCTATTATGTATTATATATTGCCGCAAGTGTGGGCGTGGAAAGAGTGGCGTGCAAAAGAGATTGAGAGGCTATTTGATAAACTTGCATGTATCTGGCCCTTTGAACTGCACTATTATGAAAAAAAGGCTCGATATGTAGGACACCCTCTGCTTGATATTTATACGGAATCTAAGCAGTTTTATAATAAAGATTCTAATATCTTTGTATTTATGCCCGGTAGTCGCAAAAGCGAGATAAAAAAGCTTATGAATGATTATAGAATCTTAGCTAAAAAACTTTTAGAAAAGTATGAAAACGTAATATTAAGGCTTATTATCCCAGAGAAATTCCGCGATACAAAAATGATGGAAATATATGGTGATATAGATATGTTCCATATTGTATATAATACGCAAGAGGGCTTAAGTAATGCGTCTTTTGCCTTTGTGTGTGCGGGGACTGCGACGCTTGAGGCAAGTCTTATGCAGATTCCATTTGTGCTTGTCTATCGTGCAAAATGGATTGACTACTTTATCGCAAGAATGTTTGTAAAGCTAAATTTTGTTGGACTAGCAAATATTATCTACCAAGCTATGTTGAAAGAAAATGGCAAAGATATTGAAAAAGCTGGGCTTGGTGATGACTACTTACATGAAGAACTTTTACAAAATGATTGCAATGCTAAAAATATGCTTAAAGCTTATGAAAACTTCAACTATCAAAAATATTTTGAAGGCACATCTACACTACGCAAATACTTAAAACATGGTAGCAAGGATAATGTAGCAAAATGGCTACTTGAGCCTTGATTTTAAGTGTTTTATAGCAAAGAGGGCATAGAATCTTGTGAAGTCAAAAATGTAATTCACATTATTTTTTGTATAATTATCGTTTGTAAATAAAACGACACAATAAAGAAAGGATAGAAATGATAGAGACTTGTTTATTCCCAGCAGCAGGTTATGGCACGAGATTCTTACCTGCGACAAAGGCAATGCCAAAGGAAATGCTACCTATTCTTACTAAACCACTCATTCAGTATGGCGTGGAGGAAGCCCTTGATGCAGGCTGCAGGACAATGGCGATTGTTACAGGGCGTGGTAAAAGAAGTATTGAAGACCATTTTGATATTAGCTATGAGTTAGAGCATCAAATAAAAGACACTTCAAAAGAGACTTTGCTAAGTGAGATACGAAATATTATGGAAACTGCTACTTTTAGTTACACACGGCAAAAGGAAATGCGAGGTTTGGGGCATGCGATACTTACAGGCGAAACACTTGTGGGTAAGAATCCATTTGCAGTGATTTTAGCTGATGATTTATGTTATAGCGAGAGTGAGGGGGTGCTTACTCAAATGATGAGAATCTATGAAAAATATCGCTGTTCTGTCGTAGCTATCGAAGAAGTAGATTCTAATGAAGTCCATAAATATGGCATTATCGAAGCCGATATGCTAGAAGATGGAATCTATAAGGTAAAATCCATGATTGAAAAGCCTAGCGTTGAAAAAGCCCCAAGCAATCTAGCCATCATTGGCAGGTATATCTTAACGCCTGATATTTTCAACATCTTGCGTATGACAAAGCCCGGCATTAATGGTGAATTGCAAATTACAGATGCACTCTTAGAGCAAGCAAAGTTAGGCAGAGTTATCGGCTATAAATTCAAGGGAATCCGCTATGATTGCGGTAGTATCGATGGCTTTGTGAAAGCAACAAATGATTTTTATAAACGATCGCAAAAGTAACACTTTTTACATTGACAGCCTCAACTAAAAAATTAAAAGTGTGCGTATTTCACAGATTATAAAAGTTATGCTAGAATGCTCGATTAATTTTTCAAATGGCATACATAGCTACAATATCTGTTGTCAAAGGAATTTATTATGAATAGACTTGCACGAAAGATTGTGCTTTTTGGCGCGGTCATCATTGCGATATTGCTCATAGTGCTTTATTTTGCATCAAGGAAAATGTTGCAAGAAGTAGAAAGCCGTCTTAATCAAGGTATGGAGTTTGCGCGCATTCAGGTAAAAGAAGCCCAAAGTAGCCAATATGGTATTCAAAGCTTTGATTATACACCATTTAAATGTAGCGGACTTATGGATTATAAGTGCAAATCTGAAAAGATAACCATTTATATGGACGACTTTACAACCTCACACCATGATATACATGAGAGCATACGACTTCACAATTTTACATTGAGTAGCGAGGATATAAAGAGTAAAAATCATCTTTCATTTAGGGTAAAAACAGATATAGAATACCCAACTATGAATAAATTTTTTGGAGATTCTACAAGAGAGCCGCTCATTGCATTTTTTAATCATAGTGCCGACTCGTTACTGCCAAATAGGCTAGAATGTGAGCAAGACTATCTCTACAAGACTGATGAAGGCACATCGCATACAATCACAGCAAACACACAATGTAATCTCATATCACAAATGTTTAGCACCAATATAGAATCTGTAAATGTTTTCACACCAAATGCCGAACGCACACATATAATTGGGATTCTATATGACATAGCAATGGCTATGAATGGGGATTCTAATAAAGAGGAACTGCAAGCTCAAAATATCCCACACGAACTACTTTCATTAAAATTTAACATTCAGCCAAAACAATCATTTAAGGATTTTCTAGCAGCCAATGATAAGCTTACTTCAGAGCAAAAAAAGACCTTAGAAACACAATTTGAAGCAAATCTAAGCCTTATGAAACTCATCGGTACGCCTTTCCTTGCATCATATATAGGCACAAATAGTCAAACTCTCATACAAGGCGTAAGTGATATTATGCAGAACAAATCAAAAGAACTAGACATTCAACTCACACTTAAAAATCCACCAAATTTTCAACCATTGAAAGTCTTTAAAAGCATGAGTGTAACAGACTGGCTAAGTTATTTTAATAAAAACTACGATATTGTAGTCAATACAAAAGAGTGATAAAGCTGGTAATACTGATTTATTTTTTCACCAGCAACCAAAAATCGTATATATGTAATCCCAACAATCCAACTGGCACATTGCACGATATATTGAAACTAGAATCACTTATCACAAAATATGGCGATATGCTGTTTGTCATAGATGAGGCGTATTATGAGTTTTGTGGTAAAAGTGTGGCATATTTATTACCAACAATGCAGAATCTTATCATCACAAGGACTTTTTCAAAGGCATTTGGCTTAGCATCATTTCGTATAGGCTATTGCTTAAGTTCTGCACAAAACATTGCTACATTAAATTTACTTCGTAACGCAAAAAATATTACTCATCTCTCACAAGTAGCAGCCATTGCAGCACTAAAAGATAAAGAATATATGGAATCTTATGTGAAAGAAATTGTATTATTCTTAAACGCATTAGATTTTATTTATTTAACTTTATAAAATAAAGGTAGAATTACCCATTTATTTAAAAGCTATTAAAAAGGAAAAGTATGCTTCGTTTCGCCCCATCGCCAACAGGCGATATGCATATTGGTAATTTACGCGCTGCTATTTTTAACTATATCATGGCAAAAAAGCTAAAACAACCCTTTATTATTAGGATTGAAGACACAGATTTAGAAAGAAATATAAAGGGAAAAGATAAAGAGATTCTAAGCCTTTTACAAACTTTTGGATTAGAGTTTTCATCTGTGATTTATCAAAGTGATAATTTTGCATTGCATAGAGATTTAGCCCTGCAATTAATAAAGGAAGAAAAAGCATTTTATTGCTATTGCTCTAAAGAATTTTTAGATGAGAAAAGAGAAGAGGCAAAGGCACAAAAGATTGCATTTAGATACAAAGATGAATGGGCAGATCTTGAAAAAGGGGCAAAAAGCACAAGCCCTATTATACGACTAAGGGCAAATGAGGCGGTTAGCTTTGTAGATTCTATAAAGGGCGAGATTTCTTTTAATGCCAATGAAATTGATAGCTTTGTGATTATGAGAAATGACATTCCTACCTACAACTTTGCGTGCAGTGTTGATGATAAAGAGATGAGCTACATTATAAGGGGGGAAGATCATATCAGCAATACACCAAAGCAAATACTCATTAAAAGAGCATTGGGCTTTAGCGAAAATGTAAAATACGCACATTTACCTATCATTCTTAATGAAGAGCATAAAAAAATGTCAAAAAGAGATAAAGCTTCAAGTGTAGAATGGCTTCTATCTCAAGGGCTAGAGGCAAGGGCTATTGCAAACTATCTCATTTTACTAGGGAATACAAAGTTAGAGAATAAACTTGGCGAATTGTTTAGTTTAGAATCTTGTATAGAGCATTTCTGTCTTGAGAATGTTGCGAGTAACCCCGCGCAATTTGATTATAAGAAAATGGCACAAATTAGCCGAGATATTATGCGAGAAAGAGAGATTTCTAGCTTCTATCCGCTTTTTTCAAATTTAGAATCTATGCGCTTAAATTCTCCACAAAGCTTTGATGATTTAATTGCCCTTTATCTCAATGAAGTAGGCACACAAATAGCATTAAAAGAACATATAGATTCTATATTTTTAGCAATAGATAAAAAGCGAGAGAATCTAGTAGAGTTTCATAATGAATTTGATAACATTCTTAAGATAATAAGAGAGAATCTAGACAAGATTCAGGGCTATGATTATAATGAGTTTAAAGACTTTATTGCAACTCAAAGCGGATATAAAGGAAAATCTCTTTTTAAACCTTTGAGAATGATTCTAAGCGGACAGGAACACGGCATAGAGCTTGATAAACTCTATCATGTTTTAAAGCCATTTATAAGCGATATTGTAAGGAAATAATATGGGTTTAGTATTAAATGCGATTGGAAATATACTTTCATGGGTTATTACACTATACTGCTGGGTGATTTTTATCAGTGCGATATTACACCTTGCGCGCACTGATCCATATAGCCAACTCATGGATATTTTAAATAGACTGACATATCCCGCATATTCATTTGTAAAGCGATTTGTAAAAACGGAATTTAATGGCTTAGAACTTGCACCTTTAATAATCATTCTTGTATTGCAGTTTATTAACCTAACGCTTGTTAGATTCTTACTTGCTTTTCATTAATTATTTTATAAAAACAAAGGGGCTTTATGCGATATTTCTCTCTACTTTTTTTTATATTTTCTGTAAGTTATGCAGATAGCATTATAGACTTTGGCAAACAGGAAACAAAGACTTATAAGCCATATCAATCAAATCAAACAGACCATAATAAGATACATCATACAACAGAATCTAGCGTGCAAACACCTACTAAAGTCGCACAAGTAGCAACTGCAAATACGACACATAAAACACAGGCAATATCTCATTCAAACACACCAACACACAAGGGCAATCATCTCAAAGGACAAGAGTTTTTTAACTATTACATTAAAGGCAAACCAAAGGGCATTGTGCGAGATTTCTACATTTGGCAATATCTCAATGAAAACAAACTCAATGCAGCACAGATTAATGAAGCCTATCAGCTACTAAATGCAAAGAATCCATACTTGCGTAAAACGCTAAAAAATCTTGGTAAAACAGAGAAAATGCCACGAGATATTACATGTCAAAATATGCAGATACAAGCCGCATTAAAAGAAGATAACGCATGTCTTGTAATCTCTGTGCGTAATAGAATGGCAGCCTTTAAGACTTTGGGGGCTAAAGAGAGAGAGGCAGTTATTAGCCGTCTTGCAAAAACAAACCCAGATACTACAAGGGCTATTAAGATTCTAGCTACACAAGATCGCACAAACAATCTTTTTAATGACAATGCAATCGTGTTTAGCATGGTATATCATGCGTTGAGTGCTGATGAAAAATCTAGGATAAAAAGTAAAGACCCAAACAAAGATTTAAATAGATTAAGTGCCTATAATACACAAGGATTCTATTATATTTTAAATTCTATTGCCCTAGATTCTAATGTTAGTAATCTCAAAAAAATGCTTTTAGAGAGTGATATAATGCAAGCCCCGCATAATACGCTTTTTCTGCTTGGTATTAATGAATTGCGATTTGGTTCAAAAGATAAGGCAATGAACTACTTTAAAAGAGCAAAGCAAAAATCCAATATCGCATTTTTCATTGATAGAGCAGTATTTTGGCAGTATCTTGTGAGTAAAGATAAAAAGTATTTAGAAGAGTTACTACAAAGCAAACATGTAAATATCTTTAGCATTTATGCCGCACAAAAGCTAAATAAAGAACCAAAATATACTATTATTACAAAACTTCCTTCCCTTGCGTTTGATAATCCACCATTTGATATTAAAGATCCTTATGTATGGCAGAATATCACAAACACCATGCTACACACAAGCGACCCCATAAAACTTGCAAAAGTGATCCCATATTTTTCATATAAAGATACTATGCCTCAACTTGCCTATCTCATGCAAAAGATTGACAAACATGCGACAAATTACTACATTACACCTTATGAAGGCTTAGTTAAATGGAACTCAAAAGAAGAACAAAGCTTGGTATTTTCAATCGCAAGGCAAGAAAGCTACTTTATCCCAACGCTTATTTCACGATCATTTGCACTAGGCATTATGCAAATTATGCCGGCTAATGTGAAGCCATTTGCAAAGGAAATGGGACGCACTGATATAGAATATAATGATCTATTTGACCCAAAGACTTCACTGGAGATGGGCAGACATTTTATAAAGCAATTGCAGAGAGAGTATAAACACCCGCTTTTTGTTGCCTATGCGTATAATGGCGGACCGGGCTTTTTACGCAGGACTTTAAAGAAAAATGAGCTATTTTTAAAGAATAGAGAGTATGAGCCATGGCTTAGCATGGAGCTTATCCCACTAGAAGAGACAAGGTATTATGGTATGAGAGTATTAGCGAATTTTATTATCTATGAAAAGCTTTTTGGTAAGGAATTGAATCTTGAAAAAATATTATCTGAAACCTTGCTTTATGAAAATCCAAGTATTACGAGATAAAACTTTCTAGAATCTATGGAATCCATATATTCTAGACTATAATGTAGAATCCATTTATCACAAAGGTTATTTTATGAAAAAAATATCTGCATTTTTCTGTTTATGTTTTTTAATGCTACAAGCACAAGGCAATCGCGTTGTAAGTATTGAAGGGTTTAGCACACCACAAGCTATCGCTATGACAAACCTCAGTGTATTTGTAAGTAATCTAGGCGATAATCCCAATCTCACGAAAAGCGGCAGTGGCTTTATCAGTAAGCTTAATAAGACTGGGAAAATCATTGACTTGCAGTTTATAGCAAACCTAAATGTCCCAAAAAGCATGACAATACTTGATAATATTCTCTATGTCGTAGATATGAATATGCTAAAAGGGTTTAACCTTGCGACAAAAAGACAAGTGTTAAATCTCCCTATTAGCGGTGCTAATATGCTAAATGATATTGCAATTAGAGATTCTAATTCATTGCTTGTGGCTGATGGTGAGACGGAGTTGGTCCTACTTGTAGATCTCAAAAAGAAGAGTTATTATACCTTTGTTGCGATTGATA
The DNA here is from genome assembly GCF_000686565.1 of Helicobacter bilis ATCC 51630. GTDB lineage: Bacteria > Campylobacterota > Campylobacteria > Campylobacterales > Helicobacteraceae > Helicobacter_A > Helicobacter_A bilis. Next base: position 35,928 of record NZ_JMKW01000009.1, on the reverse strand, counting down.
ATACGCTAGGTTCGTTGCAAAACATAGCACTAGATAAAAAAGCTCTTTATGCAAGCACTTTTGATAAAGATCAGAAAAAAGGACGCCTTTTACGCATAGATATTGAAACAAAGGAAGTAAGTATAGTCCATGAGTTTGCTGAAAAGATATGTGGCATCGCACTCACTAATCATGGTGGCATCATAGTGGCTACAGAAGGACATAAAAACGCAACGAAGCTATATAAAATCTCTACTAACGCCAAAGTCTATGCGATTGATATCGATGAGGATTTACAAGCACCAGCAAAATTTTTGCTTGATAAACAAGCCTTATGGATACCAAATACACTGAACAATCAAGTCCAAAAGATTATGCCAGAGTGATATTAGATTCTGAAAGCTAGTGGCTGTCGTGTTGCAATACAGTAAAGCTAGCATGGAGACCATAAAAAAAGATATTGCACCAAAGCTCCACGCAATCTTCAAGGGGTTTTTGTAAAATTGGGTTTATATAGCTAAAAACAACCGCATTCTAAATTTTAGAAAACACAAAAAAGCAAGGAATCTGTTTTTCAATCTATAAGTTGCTTATATCAGCAAAATTTTATCATCTTATATCAAGCGTTCTCGTATTGTTTTTCTAGAGACGGCAATGTCCAAGTATGTGTCTTTAAATAAAAAACCTAATTTATTATTTTGACTACAGACAAATATTAAGTCTATTAAGTCGTGCTTAATGGAATAAAAATAAATTCTAATGCTCTAATCTCGAGCTATAAAGTCATATGAGATAAAATTACTTAGAATCTACTTTATTTATCTGCTTGCTGCTTATTCTCATCTACTGCTTGCAGAGCTAGATCGCTTAGAATCTTTGCTATCTCCCTACGCTCATGGACTACCGCATACACACCTTGAGATTGAATCTCTGAAGCAAACTTAGAGCTTTTTGTCTTAAGGATAATCTTACAATAAGGCGATAAGGCATGAATGTCTTGATGGGCTCTTTGCGCACTATCGATAGAATCTATGGCAATGATTACCGCAGAACACTTAGTAATGCCAAGCTGCTCTAGAATCTGCCTACGCGTAATATCACCATAAATTACAGGCTCACCTTTCTTTATTGCCTCTTCCACCTTGTTATAGTTTTTATCCACAGCAATGTATTGCACATCACAACCCTTAAAATACTCTAAAATTTTTTTGCCAAGCTCACCATAACCACACACTACAACATGTTTTTCAAGGTCTGTCGCGTGGTTTGTATGATCCGCCTTTGTATCGTCATAGGATTCTGCTTTTCTGCGTGCAAAAAAACTGCTTACAGGTGTAAGATAACGCAAGAAAAAGTTTGTAACCTTATCTAGTCTATCTAAGATAAAAGGTGTAGCAATCATTGAAAAAATCACCATAAGTGTCAAAAACTGATAGATTTTATCTGGGGTAATGCTTGCAAAAAACTCTTCTCCAAACAGCACCTTTAAAACCCCGCCATCAAGGTGTAAATCAAGGATTTTATGCTGACTTGCTAAAAGGAAAATCGCAAATGAAAACTCCCCAATTTGTGCTAGAGATAATGCAATCCTTAATCCTATCCTCTGTCCTCTAAATAAGAATAAATACATGAGTAAGGCTTTTGCACCCATCATAAGTACTACTAAGATAAGAATAACAACAAAATATTCAAGCAAGAAGATAATATCTACTTGCATACCCACGGTGATAAAAAATACACCTAAAAGTATATCTCTAAAGTGTGTAAGGACTGAAGAGACTTGATATTTATACGGCGTGTTTGAGATAATCATACCTGCCAAAAATGCTCCAAGCGCCAAAGAAAAACCAAAAGATTTACTTATATATGCTGCACCTAAAACGATTAGAAAGACTGCACCCACAAAGATTTCATCTGTTTTCATATTTGCCGAAAAACGAAGGAATAGTTTTGCCATAATGCGTCCGGGCAAAAATAGCACTATAAGCACGATAATCGCAGAAATCAGTGTCGTTAAAAGCAGGGCAGAAAGATGAGAATCTTTATCGCTTAAAAGCTTAATCATAAGTAAAATTGGGATAACTGCAATATCTTGGAATATCAAGATTCCAACTGAAGCCATGCCATAAGGCGTTTTTGTTTGAGCGCTTTCATTTAAAAACTTCAGCACAATTGCCGTTGAGCTAAGGCTTACTGCGCTTGAAATAATGATAGAGGTAGAAAAGTTAAAACCCAAAAAATAAAAACATACAACATAGAAAAAGGCAATCGAGATTCCAATCTGTAAGCCGCCAAAGACTAGCACTTCTTGCTTCATTGAAGTAAGGCTTTTAAAACTAAAATCAAGCCCTATCATAAACATCAAAAACACAACCCCAAATTCAGCTATATCATTCAACTCACCAGAATCTTCAAGCTGAAAGCCAAAGATATAAGTCGTTAGCACACCTGTAAGAATGTAGCCAATAATGGTTGGAATCTTAAGCCAACTTAGCACAATACCTGAAATAACCGCCATTGCCAAAACGCAAAGTATAACAAGATATAAATCGATAGGACACCTCGTTTAATAAACCTTAATATAACCTGTTTTTATATCAAAATCTCTACATACAAGAAATATTCAACTCTTACATAAAGTGCATTAGCATACTTTAATTAAGCAAGTCTGTAAAGATTTTCATATTAAATAATATTGAGTTCTTCTCTAAAATACATACAGATATGCTTAGGATTATAACAAAAAAATATCAAATATACTAGTTTATAGGCTTTAAAATAACACAATATCATTCCAGCAAACAACTTTATGATAGTTTAGAGTTTTTAAAATATAAATGCTATAATGGTTCGCTTTATCTTAGATTTTTAGAGAGTGGTTTATGAATTTGTCAAAATGTGTTTTTACTTTTTCTTGTGGTGTAATGTTTTGTGTTAGTATGTCGTATGCGGATTCTATACTTTTTTTACCAGATTCAAATAAGTCGCAAAAGAGAGCTATTCAAAATGATTTTAGTGATGGCGAAGTAGATTCTGATTTACGACTTTTTGATATTCAACAAAAAGGGTTTAACCCCAAAGATGAAAAGGGCTTTAGAGCCCCGATTGATAGAAGCCCTATAACACAAGATTCTATAAATCCGCCAAAGGATATGCAGCAAGAAGATTTGCCACGAGAATATAAGAGCATGTTTGAAACAAGTCTATTGCAAACAGACACAGAATCTAAGGAAATAAAACTCGCAGAAAACACGCCCACTAAAAAAAAACAAAACAAAATAAGTCTAGTGCGATAGAGATTGCTAATGGTGCAACTTTTATTGCAGTGAGTAGTGAGAAAAATCCACAAGTTATACGCATAAATAATAAGGTTTTCCCATGGGTTTTGCACCCAAAGGATTCTAATAAAAAGATTGCATTTGTAGTGATTAACTATCGCTCAGCTTTAGAGAATCTAAGATTAAATAATGACTTTTCCATTAAAATCGTGCAAGGTGCATATAAGAGAGAAAAAATCACAATCACAGACACAACAAAGACAAAGCCAAATAAAGCTGCGAGTGATCGCATTGCAAAGGAATTTGCTGAGGCAAATGCGATCTATCGCACATATACAAAGAAGCGTTATTGGAATAAGCCTTTTATGTTGCCTTTAAACAGCGTAATTACAAGTCCTTTTGGCTCTGCGAGAGTATTTAATAATGAGATAAAAAGCTTTCATGGTGGCACAGATTTTCGTGCAGCAATCGGCACGCCGATACAGGCTAGTAATGATGGTATTGTAGTGATAGCAAAGGATCGTTTTTTAGCAGGTAAGTCAGTCGTCATCGATCATGGTGAGGGGGTTTTTAGCATGTATTATCATTGCAGTGATATTAAGGTGAAGCTTGGTGAGAAGGTGCAAAAAGGGCAAGTGGTGGCTTTAAGTGGCGATACAGGCAGAGTGAGTGGGGCGCATTTGCATTTTGGTATGCTTGTAAATGGAGTGCAGGTTGATCCTATTGATTTTATAAATAAGGTGAATGCGTTGTTTTAAGAAGTCATTTATATTATTAGCTCATATTTTAGTTGCGATCCTTAAATTAAGCATCAAGAAAGTGTGTTGTAGTATTTATGTATATTTATATATTGGTTAAACATTGAGATTGTTGGTTTATCTTGCTTTATTTACGCTATAATCTAGACTTACTTTATAGCTAAAGGAAAAATTTGAATCCTAAAATTTCCATTCTCACCCCAAGTTTCAATCACGAAAAGTTTGTAGGGCTTTTTATAGAATCTGTTTTGAAACAAACTTTAGAAGATTTTGAGCTTATTATTGTAGATGATTGCTCTAGTGATAATAATGTAAATGAGATTCTAAAGTTTAAAGATCCTAGAATAAAGCTTATACAGCACCCATATAATCAAGGTATAAACGCAGGATTAAACACAGCATTTGAAAATGCTAGTGGTGAATATCTTGTATTTTGTGCGAGTGATGATATGCTTACACCTAATGCGCTAGAAGTGATTTATAAGGCATTTAGCGAGAATCCAAGCATAAAAGCGATATATCCTAGCCTTATTAAAATTGATGAAAATGGGGTGAAAGATAAAGAAAGATTTGGAGAATCTGAAAATAAAACAAGAGTAGAACATCTCTATGATCTCTTTATGCGAGGGAATTATCTTACTTCGCCCGGAATGGCAATGAAAACAACTGATTTTAAGGAGATTTTGTATCCTTTAGATATTGCGATGTGTAATCAGCAGGATACGCAAATGCACATTAAGATACTTTTAAATGGGGAGATAAAAATCCTTGATGATATTTTAGTGATGTATCGTTTTGATCCAAAGACAAGTAATGTGAGTGCTAGAACTGATAAAGCCATAAAACGAGAAAATATGGAGATTGAGTGGCTAATGGATACTTTTTTAGCAATGAAAGATATAGATTTGCTTCAAAAAATCTTTGCAAAAGAAATAGCTAAACTTGGTATTAATCCGCAAGAAGATATGATAGAGTATTTCTTAGGCAGAATGGCTTTGTTGTCGCCTATTGAAACAAGGCAAGTGTGGGGTTACCATAAGATTATGGAATCTTATAGCACAAAAGAGAGTGCAAAACGCTTGAAAGATATGTATGACTTTGATTTTAAGACCTATTTAGACTTAGCTCATTATACAACAGATAAGACTTTGGCAAAATATCGCAAATACAAGAAACTTTTTAAGATATTGCTATATATGAATATTGTGTTATGTGGCGTGATTATATGGCTTATTTGGTAAAGGAAATGCAATGGAAGATAATCTCATAATTATTAGAGTAGATGGCGGTATAGCAAGTCAAATAGGTTTTGTCGCACTAGGCAAAGCCTTTGAGGAAAAAGGCTATCAAGTCAAATATGATTTAAGCTGGTTTGAGACTTCTGGCAAAGGCTTGTATAATACAACAAACGGCTATGATAGAATCTATGATTTAACCTTTGATATGCCAAAAGCATTTCCACAACTAGAGATGAAAATCGCAACTGAAGATGAGGTAAAACGCTACAATAAATTATATTTTATTGATGATGAAAAAGTCATTACCCACAAGCCTCCATTATATGTCGGCGGTTATTTAGGCAGACATTATGACATATATTTTGCAAGGCACTTTGCAACATACTTTAGCCCTAAAGAAATAGAGCAAAAAGACGCACCATTTTACATACTTTTACAAGAGATTCTAAATACGCAATCGTGTGGCATTCACATTAGAAGAGGTGATTTATCGCAGAATCATATTGTATATGGAGAGCCTACCAGTCTTACTTACTTTGAGAGAGTTATTCAGCTTGTCGCACAAGTGAATTCAAAAAGCGTATTTTATCTCTTTAGCGATGATGTAGCGTGGGTGAAAGAGCATATTGCACCACTTTTAAAGGATAAGCAATTTAAAATATGTGATATTAATACACCAGAACAAGGCTATTTGGATTTATACCTGCTTAGTCGTTGCAAGGTGATTGTCACATCTCACGGGAGCTTGGGAGCGTATGCTAAGTTCTGGCACCACATAATCCACTGCTTATTGCCCCACGCGTTCGCAATGTGTTTTTTGAAATGGAAAATGTAATGCTTGTAAATTGGGGGGCAAAACCAAAAATTACACAGCCGTGTAATAATGTAATCACCCCCCCCCCCCCATTGTCAAAATCTCACATTGCGATACAGACTTTTTCTCTATCTCTACAATCGCTTGAGAAGCAAACTATTGCGTAAAGGAGTTATACAATGATCCCATTTCTTGATGTAGGGGCAATGAATTCGCGTTTTAAAGACGAGTTAGAATCGGCGATGAAAGAGGTGCTAGAATCTGGCTGGTATATTTTAGGAGAAAAAAGCAGGGCTTTTGAAAAGGCATTTGCTGAGTATTGTGGGATAGAGCATTGCATAGGCTGTGGTAATGGACTAGATGCCTTGCGTTTAGGCATAAAGGCACTAGGCTTAGGGGAAAATGATGAGATAATCGTCCCGGCAAATACCTATATCGCCTCAATTTTGGCTATCTCTGATAATGGCTGCAAACCTATCTTTGTTGAGCCAAGTTTGCAAACCTACAATATTGATGTAGAAAAAATAGAATCTGCCATAACGCCTCGCACAAAGGCGATTTTGGTCGTGCATTTGTATGGGCAGGTCGTGGAGATGCAAAAGGTATGGGAGCTGGCACAAAAGCACAAACTTGCTATCATAGAGGATTGCGCACAGGCACACGGGGCAATATATCAAGGCAAAAGGGTTGGCACACTTGGCGATGTGGCTGGATTCTCATTTTTCCCGGGGAAGAATCTGGGGGCATTAGGCGATGGCGGAGCGGTAACCACAAAGCATAAAGAAGTAGCGGAAAAAGTTAGGGCATTGGGGAATTATGGCTCACATAAAAAGTATGTCAATCTCTACAAGGGGCTAAACTCTCGCCTTGATGAGCTTCAAGCAGCAATTTTAGAGATAAAGCTCAAGCACTTAGATTCTGATAATGAATCTCGTCGCAAGATTGCAAAATTTTACCGCGAAAATATCACAAATAAAAAGATTGTTTTGCCCGAATGCGTGAGTGAAGAAGGACACGCGTGGCATTTATTTGTCGTGCGGTGCGAAGAGCGGGATAGATTCCAAGCGTATTTAAAGGACAATGGGATTGAGACAATTATCCACTATCCTATCCCACCGCACAAACAAGTTGCCTATAAGGAATATAATCATCTCTCTTTACCCATTACTGAAAAGATTCATAGGGAAGTGTTGTCTTTGCCGATTAGCCCGGTTATGAGCAAGGAACAAGCAGAAGAGGTGGTAAGAGTGGTGAATAGATTTTAAGCTATGGATATAAGGCAATAAAGCTTGAGTTGAAGAGACTTAAAGTAAATATTTTTTCTAGACCTAGAATCTATATGGGGCTTATATTTGCTTAGTGTAAAACTCAAGTGGACTTTAATCCCACTATTTTTGCATGATAAATAGATGTTTTACTGCAAATCTATGTTAAGCAGATTCAATGCAAACAGGACCATTACCAAAAAAGTAAAAAGCCCATCATAGCCCTATATCATGCATATTATACAGATAAATAAACTTTATAATAGATTCTATACCATAAAAACAAGACAATCAAGCCTTTTTATTAATCTTTAGACGATTAAAAACTTATCCCAGCTTCAGCACCAGCTTGCCACGCATTTGCAATAGGGAAATTAAGCGTATTGCCACTTGAAGCCTGCAAATTATAATATTTTCCGACGCCCTTAAAATAAAAACTCACATTTTCACCAATATTTTTAGTAATACCTATGCTTCCAAAGATTGCATAACTGCCATCTTTGATATTAGAAGCTGTATCGCCCGTAGTGTGAAATTTATACAGACCATCTGCTATACCAGCTCCACCACTATATGTAAAATGTGTTGTCTCTGATACAGGAACTCTACCTTCTATCTCTAAGCCTAATATGCCAAGACTTCTGCTGATAGATTCTCTATTGACATACGCATCCACATCGAATACAAGATTAAGAAACACCGGTGCATTCAATCCTGCAATATTTACGCCAAGCTTTGCATCACCGCCAAATAACCCAAATGTATCATCTGTCGCCAACCCAGCTAGTGTAGCCCCAGATAGCTTACTCACACCGCCACCAATTCTAACAGCTAACCCCAACTGCACTCTTTGGACTATAAGCATTTTTAAGCCAAGCTTACCATATCCACCCCTACTTTTCACTATGGCATTACGATCACCACCAAAATCAACTTCAAGCCCACCGACACCAACATCACCATGTACGCATACCGCTTTGCTACATGCAGCACTCGCACTGACACCTAACGCACCGCATAGCACGATACCCACAAACCCTTTTTTCATAATACTTGCATTTTTTACATACGACATAATCCTGCTCCCATATTTAATTTTCTCAATGTAAAAACCATTGAGTGTTACGCACCTTGTCATAACCTTTCATTATAATCGGCATTTTAGCCTTTTTGTGTTTGAAGAAATGTAATTTCTGAATTTATTTTGTTTTTGCTGATTTATTCTGCACAGATTCCAAACTTTGTTTAAGCCTTAAAGCTTCATCATTTTGCCCCTCACACATAAGTAATTTCACATATAAATCATAAATAGCTAAATTCTCCCTATCATCTTGCTGGGCTAAGGCTAACCATGTTCTTGCGCTTTCGCAATCGCTTACAGCCAACCTATCTCGTGCGATTTGTAAAATATGCGGTATTGAAAAGCTACCACTTATACTTTTAAGATTTTTACTAATAATCTTTGGGGCATTCTCTAGTAAAATCTCACCGCCGCTACTAGATTCTACAAAGTGTTTAGAATCTATTTTTTGCCAGTCTTTTAGAGCATTAATAGGGATATATCCATTAAGCAACACCGAATCGTTCATAAGTGTTACTCTCACCCATTGAGATTCAATCTCTTTGAGTGTAATTTTTAGCTTAGTATTTGGTATATCTTGTGGGAAGTTTAGACATATTTTTTGCCCCTTTTGCACACTCTGAATCTTTTTTGCATTTTTATCTTTTTGTTGCATAATATATGCCTTTGGCAATGCTATTTGAAAACACGCAAAGCTTGTGTGTATGCGTTTTTGTGTGTATATTGTAAATGTTTCTTCTGTGTGCTTTTCTTGTGTCTCTATTTCTTTGTGCGTAACAAAACCCTGTGGTATGTTAGATTCTGTAGTAAATGATAAATAGCTAAAAAAGCATAATGATATGGCAAATACGAATAAATAGATTCTAAGCATATACTACCTTTTAGATTCAATTATAACTTAATAATCTAAGCCTTAGGATAAAATATTTTATCTTTAATAAAATTACACAGAGTTTATTGTATATTTATAGTTACTCAATTTTCCAATAATAAAATTATTGCAACATTACAAAATATCTCCGATATTTAAGAAAATTGCATAACTTAGGATAGAGATGATTTATATTCTTAAAACTGATACAGAGATACCAGACATAGATAAAAGGCTATTAAACAATGTGTCTATATTAAACCTTCTAAATGTTAGAATCTTGCCTTTTAGCATAACCAAGAAAGATTTAGAATCTATTGACTATATTTTGCTGACTTCAAAAAATGCGATCAAGGCGATAGCTCAACATGAGTATGCGTCTTTACTCTTAGAAAAAAGTGCGATTGTGATTGGCAAACGCACGAAAGAAACATGGATTAATGCGGGTGGTAATGTGCTATTTTGCCCGGAAAAAGCCTGTGATAGTATAACCCTTGCAAACTTGGCTTCAAGCTATGTGAAAGATAAGCATATCCTTTATTTATGCGGCAAAGATAAAGCAAACGATATGGCTAGTCTATTAGAAAATCAATGTAAAATAACCACAATAAATGTTTATGAAAGTTATGAAAATACTAATATGAAAAAATGTATGTTTGATGATGAGAGTATATTTATCTTTGGTTCTCCCAAACATTATAAGACATTTTTGGGGCATTATGTATGGAATCCAACATGGTTTGCAATCTCACTTGGCGATACGACTTATGCGAGCTTTGCAGATGATATAAGAAAGCTGAATGCAAAGGGTGATTTTATCAAGGCATTGAAAGTCGCACAGGCTATGCGTAATGACACGCCTATGCAAGATAATGCGGACTTAAAAGATTCTTAACTAAAGATTTATATAATGAAAAAAGCAAGAAAAAAGCATACAAATAAATTCCTTGATGGAAGTCAATCGCGTGAAAAAAATAAGATAAATGCTACAAAATTACACAATATTCACAACAAAACTTCAAAATACAACTTTTTATCCGCTCGTCTCAAAGCCTTTATTACTGATATGTTTTTACTCAATATGCCTATACTCTACATTACCACATATATATTTTTGCAAGGCAAAGAGGATTTTTTACAGAATCAAATCGCAATTTTTTTATGTGAGGGATTATATTGCTTTTTACTCTTTTTGTTCTTTGTGATAAAGGGGCAAACTCCCGGTTTTCGCTATGCAGAGATTATGCTGTGTTCTGATTCTAGTGTGAGTGATAAAGATTTTGGTGTAGAAAATGGGACAGAAAAGCCGCCAAAGGCATGGCAGGCATTTGTATTTATTGTTGTATGGCTCATTGAGCTTTGTTTCTTTTTATGGATATTTGCTTTTATGCGTAAGGATAAAAAGACACTGCATGAGATAGTATCAAAAACCCATATTATATATAAACCAAATCCTGCAAGAAAAGCTATGCAATAAAATCTTTTTTTTAGCTTCTATGTTAGATGTTCTGTAATAATAGAGTATCGTATTCACATTTAGATTCTATTTAGATTGACAAAATAATTGCGTTTATTCTAAGCAAATAAGAGTTGCAAAAGTAAATGAAATACAGCAAAGTAAATTTTAGTTAAAGTGGAGATGAAGTTTTATCTTAGTATCACAAAGTAACTTTTGCAAGATTTTATACACAAGTAACCTTGTGTATAAAACAAACAAAATCGCAATAAATCGCTTATACTTTATAATTTTTAGCTATGTATTAAAATACATAATTCACTTGGAATCTAAATCGTCCAAATTGTGGGTCTCCAAACGCATAACCATAGGCTGCAAGCATATTGATACTATCTGTAAATTTATAGGTAGCACTCAATGCAACATCAAGGAAGTGTGCGGCTTTGATATGATTACCACTTCCATACAACAAACCACTTGTATCCCTATTAAGATTTTCACTAGGCGTTGTAGAACCTTTCTTTAAATAAAAGAAATGCGAGGCATCAACATAAGCTACATCAAGGGCTGCACCAAACTTTTTATAACCGATTTCAGCTTTTACATAAGGCACAATGATAGAAGAGTTTTTAAAGCCACCTACGCCTAAGATTCCAAAGCCATTTGCCTCAGCCCCAGAGTAGCTATTCCACAAATGTCCGCCAAGCTTTAATCCGCCTGTATTATCAATAAGTGTGCCAAAGCCATCGCCAAAGCTACCAGCAAGACCTGCTGATGCACCAAAGAAGCCTGTAACTTTTTCTGCTCCATCTTCTTCATCACTTGCTTGTGTAAAATTATATCTGTAATCAACGCGGATATTATACATACCACGATTTTTGGCATACCAATCCTGATTATTCAATACACTATTTCCACCAAATAGCCCTATAAGACTTTTTGAGCCACCATAAATATATGGTCTATCAGCCATTGAAGTGTATGATACCTGCCCTGTAAGTGTTAAGCTTTGATTTCCAAAATTTGCAGTATAAGCAATATCGCCAAACACCATAGCATTTACCCATCGATGAATCCCGCCATACCAAAGATTATAGGATAATCCTGTCTCTTTTGTAAAATCAGCACCGCTTTTTATATATGCCATAAACATATTATTGCCGATACCAGCCCCCTTAGCATCAATGCCCGGCAGAGAAATATAAATATCATCACCCATCCAGCTATCCCACCATTGAAAACCAAAATTCATAGCACTCAAATCGTTATTTTCCGCAAAAACTCCAAGTGCTCTATCTAAATTATTATCATTAAAAGGTGTACCCGGACTTCTTTGCCCTAGTCTTACAATCGTTTTTGTATTTAGCGTTTCTTTACCATCAAGGGTAACATAAAAGTCTCCAATATTAAATCTATCCACAAGAGAATCTATGGTTTGCCCTCTAGAGCCACCTATATCATTATCCGCTGTGTTGTTATCGGGAGTGCTAGAACCTTTTGAGAAAAAGAGACCAGCAGACGCACTCACACCATAAATAGCCCCTGAAGTAATTGTAGGCTTAAAGCGAAATTGATATCTTACACCCTCCCCATCTCTTCCATCAACAGCATGCACACGACCAAATGCAAAACCATCAATACTTGCGTTATTAATCACATCAGATAGCTTTGCTGCCTCTAGGCTAGTAAGGCTACTTGCCGCTAAAAGACTACCTGCTACCACAATGCTACCTGAATGACGGCTGAAGAATTTGCTTCCTTGATTTTTCATATAAATCCTTTAAAGTGAGATTAGCTTATGTTTCATAGCTTTTTTGACTTTACAAAAAAAATGCTGAAAAGGCAATAAAATAACGAGAAAATGTAGAAAAAATATCAAAATGTAAATATGACTATTTAGTAATGTATATTTTAGAAACATTAATATTGTGAGTTGGCAAAAGTTTTGAGTAATAATATTTTTAAATAATTTTTAATTGTGATACTCTTAAGGTATGCATATTTAGTATTATGACTTACAAAATAATCTCACATTAGTTATTTTAGATATAAACATGATAGAATCTAAGCGAAAAAATAGCGATGAGATAGAAAAAGGTTGTTTGTGCGATTTTTGATTGATTTTTGTTCTGTAGATTCCATAGAAAAAAGCTTAGTTTTTCCACTGCTTAATTGCTCTAAACATGAGGCTTCAATCCTGCATGAAATAGTGGCTTTGTATATGCGTGGGGAAAATGAGATTGACATTCAAACATTTTTAGAGCAGAAATATTATGCAAAAGGCTTTGAAATATTGCCGTATTTAAAAGAGTTTTCACATTTAATAAAGCTTGGTTGGTTAGCTACACAGGATAGATTCTCACAAGAAAGGTGTGAGAGTGTGCTAGAGTTGCGTAATGCAGTCATTAGTGTCAGTCCTAATCTTTTAAAGCTTTTAGAGCATGGGCGTTTGTTTAATAGCGATATTAAAGATACTATTTATAATAACTCACTTGAATATTTGCAAGATGAATGGAAGAGACTACATCTTATGCGTCAATACAACAAGATTCAATCCGTGCTTAATACGAACTTATCGCAATCTTGTGATAACTACATCAATAATACATTAGCAAATATCATTAACACAAATGCGACAAAAAATACAAAGAAAATAAAAATACAGCAATATTTTAAAAAACATCATCTAAATTATCATGAAAAGCTGATTTTTATCTCTCTCACACAAGCTCAATATAATGGTGAATTTGGGCTATCATTAAAAGAGATTGTCTCACTTGGTAAAAATGAAGAAGAAAAGATCATTTTGCAAAACTTACTTGCAAGTAATGCAAAGCTACTTAAAAGTGGCATTATCACCTGTTTTGAATCTTTTGGGGATTTTTCATTTATGGAGCAAGAGTTTTGCATACCACAGCATATTTTTAATAATCTTATGTGTGATAAATCTAGTCAAAATGCAAACCTTGAAGATGAGGTCGCAAAGAGTGAGATATTTGACATTATTACGCCAAAAAAGGGCTTAGATTCTGTAATCTTGCAGGATAGTGTAAGAGAGTATTTTGATATTTTATTGCAACATTTAAATCCTAAAGTGCATAAGCTATTGCATAAATGGGATATTAAAGAACATGCTGATATAGATTCTAAAATCCTATTATATGGGGCTAGTGGCACAGGGAAAACTTCTAGTGCGTATGGACTTGCTAAGGACTTAGGACAGAAGATTCTCTATCTTGATTGCTCCAAAGTGCTATCAATGTATGTTGGCGAGAGTGAAAAAAATGTGCGTAGAATCTTTGATGAATATCATGCTATAACTATGGCAACAAAAGAAAAGCCTATTTTATTGCTTGATGAAGCAGATCAGTTACTAGGATCACGCAATGATATAGCAGGTAGCACGAGTCGCATGTATCATCAAATGCAAAATATATTTTTAGAGCAAATTGAGAAATTTTGTGGAATCTTGATTGCTACTACAAATCTTGTTGATAGCCTTGATTCTGCATTTTCAAGAAGATTTCATTATAAGATTTGCTTTAATATGCCAGATATTGCAATGCGTGAGAAAATTTGGTTATTACATTTCCCAAAACATGCGGATTTTAAGGAGACAAAAGAGAAAATTGCAAAGGAATTAAGCAAATTTAATCTTAGTGGTGGGCAGATAAAAATTATCACTTCAAATACTTGCTATAAAGTCGCAACAAGAAAAGATTTGACATTTAGTTTAGATGATTTTATAGTAGAGGTAGAAAAAGAGCAAAATAGTGCTTTTGGTGATTCTAAGAAAATGGGCTTTAAACAATAATAAGGGATTCTATGCAAAAAATTATAAAAACGACATATTTTTTTACTCTATTATTCATTGTGTGTAGCATTAGTGGTTGCTTTTTGTTTGGAATGAAGGGCATTTTTGAAGGGAGTAATTATCAGATTGTAAAGCTTGAAATTGATAATAAGGTTGTCCTAAGTCCGCAAGAGCTTGCCTATCAAGCAAGAGAGCAAATACAAAGCAATCCAAATGCACACTTTACGAATACATATGATTCTACTACACAAAGGCGATCAAGTAGGATTGATGATTTAAATGCAAGTTTTGAGCAATTAAGACAAAGAAATCAAGATGATGATAATGATGATGAAAGCACGCCTGCTACAACACTTGCAAATATTGCTTTAAAGGCAACTTTTAATCTTGATAGATCGCAAGATATGCTATATGGAAAGGCTGGGTGCAATGACTACACAGCAAAGTTTTTTTGGCAAGATAGCACAAAAATCGTTATTTCTGGAGCAGCAAGCACGAGAAAGCCATGCAGCCCCAAAGAAGTAGCAAACTTTCAAAATACACTCATACGCAATCTTGATGGAATCTATGTAGTAACAAAACTAAAAAATAGAAAAGGCTATGTGCTAAACAATGGGCGAATGAGAATTTATATAAAATAGCGATTTGGGTCATATTGGATAAAGAATCTTATTGTATGCATATTTATTTTTGTGTTTTGTGTCTCACATGAAACTTGCAAATAAACACGATATTGCATCTACAAAACGAAATTACATGGTTTTCTATCTGTTTGTCAATTAGAATGCTTGTGGATTCTGTATGCTTTACTTGTGATACTCTAAGGGTATGGCTTTAAGAAATTTATGTTTCTAGTCTGTTGATATGGGGTCTCAATGTTGTGTAGATAACATGAAATATAACAGAGCAATCCCCTATATATTCTAGAATCTGAAATAAGATTGTATTATTCATGAATCACCAAAAAATGGGGGTTGCCCTTTCATTCATTTCTCATCAATGTAAAAAAGATTGATTGCTCTGTAGTCTGCCCTATTGCGATAGTGATCCCCATCTGCTTTATTCCTAGAGTATCTAGCCTATGGAAAGATCGTAAAATGCTGCCTTAAAATTTTTAAAAACTTAGCATAAAAGCATTGTGTTGCAAGTGAAGTAACAAAGGAATTTCAGTTTCTGTGCGATATAAAATCTCGGTTTCTAAGCCCTTTATTCTGAGCCTTAAAAACAAAAAGACTCCATGATGAATAGTAGCTAATTTATGCTTATTGCTTATTTAAACATTCGAGTGCATATTTTTTGCCGAGTTCATAAGCCTTTTTATTGACATCTGCGACTTTTGCAGGCACTTTGCTAAGCATGGTTTCAATTACTAGCTCTTCTGGGACACAATTTGTAAAAGTAACGGTTGCGGCTAGTGCTACAACACTTTGTGTTACTACATTGCCTACTTCTTCTTTTGCGATTGTAATGATTGGAATCTCATAGATTCTAAATCTTTTTCTATCTTCATCAGTAGGCTTTACAAGGTTTGGCTCCAATACGACAATGCCCTGCTCTTTTATGCCAGACTTATAAATATCATAACTCATCTGTGCAACAGATAGCATAAAATCGATATTACCATCCATTGCATAAGGATAGAGAATCTCTTCACTATCGAGTAAAATATCAACCTTTGTAGGACCGCCTCTCACTTGGCTTGTATAAGTAGAAGCTTTGACACCATAGCCACCGCCTCTAATCTTAGCTTCCGCTAGAATCTCACCTGCTAAAAGGACACCCTGCCCACCAACGCCTGTAAATCGTAATTGATGTTCCATTAATGTCCTCCTTTTTTAGCGGTTACTTTTGCTTTATATGCAGCATAAGCCTCACAATACTCTTCTGTTTCTGTATCATGCTTTAAAATGCCTGTTGGGAATTTCCCTTTCTTTTCCTCTTCGCTTAACTCATCATATTTGCGTTTTGGTAAGATTCTAGAATCAAGCCATTTAAGCATATCAGTAGCCTCTATCATTTTATTTTTTCTACCAAGATTCACATGGCAGTTTGAGTTAATATCAAAGAGACTAAAGCCTTTGTGTTTAAAGCCCTCAATTAGCACTTTTTCAAGCTTTTTAGGGTCTAAAATACTCTCTCTTGCTACAAAAGTCGCCCCTGCTGCCGCACCCAACTCGCAAATATCAAATTGATTATCAATGTTGCCTCCGGGTGCTGTAACAGTCCAAAAGCCCTTTGGCGTTGTCGGCGAAGTCTGTGAGTTTGTCAAGCCATAGATAAAGTTATTCACAATAATGTGGTTAATATCAATATTTCTGCGGCATGCGTGTATAGTGTGATTCCCACCGATTGCTAAGCTATCGCCATCGCCACTTACTACGATTACATGCTTATCTGGATTTGCAAGCTTTATACCTGTCGCATAGGCTAGAGTTCTGCCATGTGTTGTATGCACTGTGTTGCAATTCACATAAGAGCTCATACGACCACTACAGCCAATCCCACTCACCAAACACACATCGTCCATATTCCAACCCACTGCATCAATAGCGCGTATAATACTTTTCAAAATCACACCATCGCCACAGCCCCAACACCAAAGTGTCGGCATTTTTTCTACGCGTAAATATTCATCATAATTAAAAGCCATATTTCTTCCTTTATCGCTAATCTACTTCATAGAACGCAATTTTTCAATCACTTCATTTGGTGCAATAGTTCGCCCATTTGCACGACCCATAAACTCTACTCTTCGCCCAAGTATGCGTTCAACTTCCTCTCTATATTGCCCTTTATTTAACTCTACCATAAGAATCTTTTTGAAACTCTCGCCTATTTTCTTAAGCTCTTTTTCCGGGCTAGGCCAAATTGTAATAGGGCGGAATAAACCAGCTTTAATCTCATTAGTCTGACGCAATTCATGCAAGGCTTCCTTAATACCTAAAGTAGCACTACCATAAGATATGATCGCAATATCTGCATCTTCTAGATAAAGCTCTTCATTATTGCTTAGATAGTCTGCCCTGCTTTCTACTTTGTTGAATAATCTATCAATAAGGGCTTGTCCCTCAGCAGCATTCTCTGTTGGGAATCCAATCGCACCATGATGTAAACCTGTGATATGATAGCGATAGCCTTTAAAGAAAGGATTTAGCACCGCAGGTTCATCTGGTCCTACGCCATAGGGTTTATAATCTTTTGGATCGCCACCAAACTGCTTTCTTACCTTATTGTTTTTTTGTACTTCTTCTAATGCTGGAATCTGTGTTTTACCATACATGTGCCCTAAAGTCTCATCAAGCAGTAAGAATACAGGCTGCATAAACTCTTCTGCGAGATTAAACGCACGCACACTTTGCGTATAGGCTTCTTCTAAAGTCCCGGGAGCTAATGCAATGGATTTATAATCGCCATGTGTTGGGTGCTTTGCAAAGGCTACATCGCCCTGCCCTACCCTTGTTGGCATACCAGTAGATGGACCAAGTCTCATAACATTTACAATAACGAGTGGAATCTCTGCCATATAACCTAAACCGATTTGCTCAGCTTTAAGAGAAATGCCCGGACCAGAGCTTCCAGTCATAGCTTTTACACCACTCATAGATGCACCGAGTGCTACAGAGATCCCACTAATTTCATCTTCCATTTGGATAAAATTACCACCATGATGGGGCAGTAAATGTGCCATTTCGTGCATAACATCAGAGCTTGGTGTGATTGGATAGCCACCATAAAATTTACAACCAGCATCAATTGCACCCATTGCAACAAGCTCATTTCCACCTGTAATTACCTCACGCATTGTTTGCACCCTCCTCAATCGCCATAAATCTATTTGCTTTTATTTTCTCTGCTCTCTCTTGTGCAGCCTTATCTGTTTTTGCAAATTTAAATTGCTTTCTATCGGCAACAGTGATAGCAAAATCTGGACAATGCAACTCACACTCCATACAACCAATACAGCTTTGTGGATACATAACTTTTACAATCTTGCCTAACACTTTATGTGCATCAAGCTGCATGGCTAATACACCGGCAGGACACCGCGATACGCAAATATCACAAGCTTTGCAGCGTTTTTCATTGACCCACACAGGCGTGTTTTCAGGCATTAAAACATCTGACATATTTAGGTTCTCCTTATTAATATTTTGAACTTTTGGGTTAGTTTAAAACTTTGACTAGATTCTATATCTATGGATTGTATATAGAATCTAAGATTAAAATTGTGCTGATCTATAAAATCATATAGCATATTGATAGCTACAAACTATTTTTGTTTGCAGCATAAAAACATAGCAATATATAATTTTACTACTTAATACCTTTATCAGCTAAAAGCTTTTTCATTGTTTCGCCAATAACTGCTGGGCTTTCTGCTACCATAACACCTGCTGCACGCAATGCTTCTTGCTTCTCTGCGGCTGTGCCTTTACCACCGCTTACAATCGCACCTGCATGTCCCATTCTCTTACCTTTTGGTGCTGTAGCCCCAGAGATAAATGCTACTACTGGCTTTTTAATTTGCTCTTTAATTAAAGCTGCGGCATCAATCTCTAAGCTTCCGCCAATCTCGCCTACCATAACAATTGCTTTTGTTTCAGGGTCTGCTTCAAACATAGGTAATATTTGTTTATAGCTCAAACCAATGATTGGATCGCCACCAATACCTACTGCAGTTGAGATTCCTAAACCTTGTGTTACAAGCTGATTAGCACTCTCATAAGTTAGCGTCCCACTTTTTGAGATAAGTCCAATATTCGTGCTAGATTTTTTGAATATATAGCCCGGCATAATACCGATTTTACACTCATCGCTTGTGATAATACCCGGACAATTTGGTCCTATCATATCCATACCTTGCTTCTTCGCATACATTTTTGCAAACATAATATCTTTTGTAGGCGCACCTTCTGTAATTACAACTGCGAGTTTAATGCCCCCTGCTGCTGCTTCAATAATCGCATCAGCAACAAATGCTGGTGGCACAAATATCATACTCACAGTAGCCCCAGTCTTAGCTACGGCTTCTTTAACGGTGTTAAATACAGGTTTGCCTAAATGTTCGCTGCCACCCTTATTTGGTGTAACACCGCCTACAATCTGTGTGCCATAAGCCATACACTGCTCACTATGGAAGCTCCCTTCCTTTCCTGTAAAACCTTGAACGATTACCTTTGTGTTTTTATTTACGAGAATACTCATCTTTCTATCCTTATATGATTTTAACTTTTGCTTACTTTGCTGCTGCAACTACTTTTTGTGCGCCATCTTTCAAGTTCTCTGCTGCGATTAGATTCTTAATACCAGCACCTTTTAGAATCTCTTTCGCCTTTTCTGCATTTGTGCCATCAAGTCGCACAACAACAGGCACTTCCACACTTGTAAGCTTTGTAGCCTCAATGATTCCATTTGCAACCCTATCACATTGCACGATACCACCAAAAATATTCACAAAAATAGCTTTTACATTCTTGTCTTTTAAGATAATCTCAAAACCTTTTGCAACCGTTGTGGGATTTGCACCGCCGCCTACATCAAGGAAGTTTGCAGGTTGTCCACCCTCATATTTAATAATATCCATAGTAGCCATTGCAAGTCCAGCTCCATTTACCATACAGCCTACATTGCCCTCTAGTTTTACATAGCTAAGATTGCTTTCACTTGCTTCGATTTCACTAGGCTCTTCTTCTGTGAAATCTCGCATAGCTACAATATCACTATGTCGATACAATGCGTTATTATCAAACCCAAGTTTTGCATCAAGCGCTAAAAAGCTACCATCACCCGTAAGAATCATAGGGTTAATTTCAACTTGCTCTGCATCTTCATTAATAAATACTTCATAAAGTGCTTTTGCAAATTTACTAAATGGCTTTTGCTGCTCTTTTGTAAGTCCTAAACCAAGTGCCAATTCAAGTGCATGGAATGATCTAAAACCTATAGTAGGATCAACTGCTACTTTAATAATCTTTTCTGGACTTCTCTCTGCAACTTCTTCAATCTCCATGCCACCTTCTGTGGAAGCAATGAAAATTGGCATTTCAAGCCCTCTATCAAGCACAACGGCAATATAAAATTCTTTCTTAATATCTAAGCCCTCTTCAATATATACACGACCTACTTTTTTACCTAATGGTCCTGTTTGGTGTGTTACCAAAGTCATACCAAGCATAGAATCTGTAAGCGTTGCCACTTCATCTAAACTTTTTGCAAGTTTTACACCACCTGCCTTACCGCGTCCGCCTGCGTGTATTTGTGCTTTCACAACCCATACGCTACCGCCTAGCTCGTTAGCAATAGCCTTTGCTTCATAGCCATTATTAGCCACCCTACCGCGTGGTGTTGCTACACCATATTTTCTTAAAACCTGTTTTCCTTGATACTCATGTATATTCATGTTATGCTCCTATTTTTCACGAAGGAATTACAAAGTGAAACACAGGATAGCACATCAAAGTGTTTTGTGTAGTGCTAGGCTTGTTGCGTTTCGCTTTGGTTAGCAAATTTTCTTACAAATTCACTTAAAAAAAGTTAAAATGTGATAAAAATTCACAAAATTTACTCAAAGTGTTAATTTTTTACCTTTTTTATATTTTTGAGATGTTCTCCATAGGTTGCGCTAAAGTCGTGTGTGCCGTTTTTATTACGCATAAAATAGAGATAATCTGTCTTTGCTGGATTTATTGCCGCTTTAATTGCATCAATGCTTACACTACCGCTTGGTGTATGTGGTATCCCGCTATATTTGTAGGTGTTAAACTCACTTAAATCATTGCGTATCCTATCTGGTGTAATGCGAGTATGAGAGTATTTGCCATAGTTGAGAGAGCCATCCATTTGCAAGGGCATATTTTTTGCAATGCGATTATCTATAACGCTTGAGACAATTGGCATTTCAGCAACATTTGCTGCTTCTTTTTGTATGATGGACGCTTTTGCTACGATTTGAAACCATTGCTTTTCATTATAATAGCCTACAAGATCATTTGCTAGGCTTTTATGCTTTTCAAGCGATTGATTGATGAGTGTTTGTATGATAAATTCAGGATTGGCATGATAGGGCAGACTATAGGTATTTGCTAGTATTACTCCATCACTATAAGGGGCATATTTATTATAAAGAGATTCTAACTCATTGATATTAAAGTTAAAAGTCTGTGCGATTTGCCTTAAAAAAAAGTAGTTTGTCTCACCCGGTATTAAAGTAACATTTTTCATAGGGGCTTTTGAAGTAGCAAGGGCATTTAGAAATTTCCCTTTGCTTAAAGTCGTTTGTGGTAATTCTATCCAGCCGCTTTGTGGTCTGCCAATAAGTCGCAAAAAATACGCATCAATCAAGCTTACATTATAACCTTTAGTCTGCAAATGTGTTATAATTCCTTTCGTTGAACCCTTTGGAATAAAAATGATTTTCTCTGAATGCAAGGGGATTGAAAGATAAAAACATATACCAAGTAACAATATTAAACACAATTCAAAGAGTATATTGATAATGCCAGATAAAGAAAATAATGAAAACTTAGCTTGTAATTTAGAAGCAAGCCAAAAAATAAATGAATTAGAGTTAGAAGATTCTAAAGTATTCGATGATGGGGGTGTAGATACTGCTCCACTACTCCAAGTCAATAAGGTAAATGGCGATGATGAAAGCATTGGCTTAGATTCTAAAGAAAGAGATTTAGAATCTAATGTTTCCCTATCAAGTGAAAACACATTGCGTTTAGATAAAGAGTATAAAGACTTAGAATCTCGTGATTTAGAATCTAGTATATCGGATTCTACCATATTAGATTCTGTTAGTTTGGATTCTAATGATTTAGATTCCAAAGCAAAAGCCCTATTCCTAGAAGAGAATCTAAACGCACATAAATCGCTTGAAAATGATTTAAACTTGCAAGGAATAAGCCTTGCTTTGCAACAGAGATTAAACACACAAGATACAATGCACTTAAACCACATACACACACCTTATATAGATTTTTCAAGTAACAATCATACACTAAAACAAATAAGACCTTCATTAAAGCAGCCTAGTAGTAATGAAAATATAGCACACTCTAACGACAAAGATTCTATACAAACACAAGATTACAATAATCTAAACATTGCAAACAATATTCCAAGTAAAAAAGAAAATCCCAGCCAAACAAAATCTAGCACAAAACCTGCAATATATACGCTAGATGACACCCCGCATGACACCGCAGAAAAAAAGGATACTAAAAAACACAAGAAGAAGGCAAAGAAAAAAGGCAATCCACTATTAAGGCTTATTATATTTTTTGTAGTGATTCTTAGCGTTACGATTATAGGCTACAAGATTCTAGCAAATGGAATCTCGTTTCAAAATCTAAAGTTTGGCAATATAACTATATATAATGCTTTTTTACAACTACAAAATAAGTTAATACTAGAAATAGATTCCATTGATTTAAGCACACTTAGTAACAACGAAAGTAAAGATAATACACAAGAAACAAGACCTTTTAATGAGATTTTGCAAAACACAATACAATACACGCAAAGGACACTTTACATACTAAGCTATTTTGAAAGACTAAATATAAAAGAGCTTGTATTGCCAAATAATCACAAATGGAGTATTGACTACACAGATACAAACTATCGCATACAAGGTGCTTTATTTGACGCAGATTTCGCTATCAATAATAATCATAATAATATACATTTAGACATTAATAAATTTCAGTTAAAGACACTGCCCCTGCATTTTGAAGGAAATCTTAATTTTTCTGTGCCAAAGAAGCAATTATCCTTTAACCTAGAGGCAATAAAAGATGATGATAATGAAAAAATCATGCTTTCAGGCGACACAAATTTTAATGAAATCAATATAAATGCAAAAAGTAGCCCACTCAATAATCTAGCCATTATAAAACCATTTATAGATAATATACAAAATCCAAAGCTAAAGAAAACCTTGCAGGACTGGCTATTTAACAATATTAAATACGATAATTTGCATTTAAGCAATCTAGCTATGCGTATTAACCTAGATGATATAGGCAATACTTTACTACATAACACACAAGCAGAAATCATTGTAGAAAAGCCAGAAGTTACTCTAGCAAAGGGGGTAAAGCCAATCCTTGCAGAACAAGCGGTAATAACTTTTAAGGATACTGATTTAAAGATTACGCCTATAAATGCTACATTTGCGGGTATGAATCTAGCTCAATCAGAAGTGCTTATAGCAAATATGCCTCATAGTGATGTAATTATTGAATTGCATGGAAAAAATGTGCGATTTGATTCTAATCTTGCAAAACTTTTAGAGCATTATGGTGTTGTGCTGCCCATTATGCAGCAATCCCTCGCACAAAACACGAAAAAATCAAAACAGACAAAAATCAAAACAGAATCAAAAAATACTAAAAAAACATTAGATAGTGCGATAAATACCACAGAAGATGCTGTAACAAAAGCATTGCAAACTAAGCAAACATTAAATACAGAGCAAACCACGCAAACAAATACAAATGAAAAACAAGCACAAATAGCAACCAATGAGAATCTCTATGAAAAGATTCTAGAGTTAAACCCACAAACAACACTCACAAATGAACTTTTACATAATCCAAACCTAACTAAATCAAGCACTAAAGAAACCACAAGCATGCACCTACAAATTGCAATACGACATAATAAAAAGATTCCAACGCACCCATTATTCTCACTGCAAGGCATTATCCAAGCCCAAAATACAAGCCTAAAATTATATGATATTCCACTACAAGCCAATAATCTTAACATTGCCCTTGATATTACACCGCAACAAAAGCTTGTGTATATCAATGGTGAAAGGGTAAAATGGCAAAGGCTTATAGACGCAAATGTCAATGTCTTGCTTGATATAAATAAGCAAAATATACAAGCAAACACCTATATACATAAAGCCATATTAAATACGCATAATTTGCAGGATTTAAGATTAGCACCAAATAAGCCGACCATACATTTACCCAGCCCAAATAATGAGAATCTTAAGGTAAATAACAATGATTCTAAAATTGCCCTACATGTTAAGAATCTATACGACATAAAAAAACAAAAAAAGATAAATCGCCCTACCCCACAAGAAGACCCTAAAGATTCTATACAAAACAATATCGCACAACATAGCGGAATCTATCTTGAAGAAAGTATGCCTTATAGTAACACTCAAAAGATTCTAAAATATTTTGATGAGTATTCAATACAGCGAACAAACATGCAAACACCAAATAATAGCATAAGTAGCGACTCGCATAAATTACTAGAAGATGCGAGAAAACAGCAATTACAAAATAAAGAACTCTCCCCAGAAGTGATTAAATCTCTGCCTAAACAAAACATAAAAGATGATGGAGAGAGGGCAAAAGAAGATGACAAGGTATTGAAAGATTTAAAAAACAATCCCGTATGGAATGACCTAAAAATCCGCAGTAAAAAGACCCAGCCTTTTAAGCAACTAAGCACAAAAGAACTCACAGAGTTAGCAAAACAAGCCATAGAAAAAGAAAAAGATTCATTCATGCTAGACCAAGACTTCCTAAATATCAAAAATGCAAATATTCATTTGAATCTATCCTTTGCGAATAATAAAATTGTCCTTGATGTCCCAGCTTTAAGTCTGCATTTAGAAAGTGGTAAAAACTTGCAATTAAGTATTGCAAAAATTGAAAATATCTTGCAGTTCTCCCCATTAGCCCAATACTATGGCATAACGCATGGGGATTTCAGTTTGCAAACTACACCTTATCCAAAAACAAAGCAAGAAAGTTTTAAAAGTATAGATTTTACACTCAATCTCACAAAGCTAAAACACCCTTTATATACCATCAAACATGAACGCGTTACAGATTTGAATCTAAAAGGGCATTTGCAAGATAACTCTATCGTTGTGCTTGTAAATGATGATATTGACTTTAAAAGTCAAGATTCTCTTAGTATGTTACGCATGAAGGGCTATCGCATTGACATTGATGAAGCAATGCAATCAAAGATTCCATTCTTCATAGATTTATTTAAAGATAAGCAAAAAGACGCCCTGCCTTACTCTGAAGCAGCGATTTTGCAAGAGTTAAAATTCATCGCAATTAAGAATAAATTAAGAAAGCAAATGAATATAAAGCCAACAGATTTTAATATCATTGGGCAGGATTTGCAATTTAGCTTTTTGGGCTATACCGCACCATTTGATTCTGTAAATATCCGCTTTATTGATAATCGTATCGTAGTCGATGGGCAGTATGGCAAGGGCATTTTAAATGCTTCACTGATTAAAGACAATGTATATGTAAAGGCAAAAAATTTTAGTGGAGATTTTATCAATATTATTCTAGCTTCTGCAAAAGGTGGTAAAAAAATGCTAAATGGTGGGGCATTTAGCCTTGATGGAATCTATCGCGGTGGAATCTTAAATGCTTCAATAGAGCTTCAAAATACCGCATTAATTGATTTTAAATCTGTCCAAAATATTTTCGCCCTAATCGATACAGTGCCATCTCTCTTTATGTTTAAAGACCCGCATATCTCTGCAAAAGGCTATCAAGTGAATTATGGTAAGGTGATTTTTGCGATTAATAGCGATTATGTCGGCTTACAAAATGTATTTTTACTTGGCAGTTCTATGGATATAAATGGACAAGGCATTATCGATATTGATACGCAAGAAATGAATGTGAATCTAAACATTTCTACAATTAAAAATCTTAGTAAATTTATCAATAAGATTCCAATCATAGGCTATTTGATATTAGGACGCGAGGGGCAAATCAGCACAAACCTTATTCTAAGTGGCAAATACTCTGACCCAAAGGTTAATATCACACTTGCTGCCGACATTATCAAAGCCCCATTTAATATTTTAAGACGCGTTTTCCCAGTTGAAATGCTAGTGAATAGCTCAAAAGATGAAGAAGAGATGATTCTGTATTAATGATACATGAGAGCAATAAAGCGGTTGCTTCTATACTCTAAAGTTTTGCTTATTACTAGGCGTAAAAATACTTTTAGAATCTAATTTCACAATACAATCCTATAAAAAGCAAGGTAATTAGAAAACTTGCGATCTCATAGCCACCACGCCACAAATACTCAAGATTCTATATCTAATTCTTCACATAAGGTGCGATGATATGCTGTAAAAAGGTGGGGAGTCTAAAGACACTAGTATGCAGGTTTGCATTATAGCATTGTAAATTATCTAGCATATCGCTTTTTTGTAGTTGTAAATCGGCTAAAGGGTGTGCGTAGTTACTTAAAAACGCATAGAAACTCGGGGTGAGTGTGGGTAGCATAAAAGGCATCATCACATGTCCAAAATTCATGCCAAAGGCTAATGTATCAAGAGCTAAGCTTGGTTCTAGATAGCAATTAGCAAGCCCAAAAACGCAAATAAACTTTTCACTTGCCATCTTTTTTAGTGCCTCAAACTCATATAGCTTTGGACTAGAAGCATGGATAATAATATCATAGCCAGCTTGCTTAATATCCATAAATCGCTCATAAAAAGCAATATTTACATTCTCTTGTATTTCCTTAAACTTAGGGATAAAGCCACTTAATGTATAAAGGGCTTCCATATCGCCTACCACCATATCTACGCTCATATCATGCTGTGCAAAATGATTAGCAATCGTTGCATTCAATGTGCCACAGATGAGAACTCTTTTTGGATTTGTAGCCACACAATAGGGAATATAGGTAAGCATTTCACTTTCAATAAAGTTATAACGCTG
Organism: Helicobacter bilis ATCC 51630; assembly: GCF_000686565.1. GTDB lineage: Bacteria > Campylobacterota > Campylobacteria > Campylobacterales > Helicobacteraceae > Helicobacter_A > Helicobacter_A bilis. Next base: position 8,628 of record NZ_JMKW01000009.1, on the reverse strand, counting down.
CGTCATTACTGCTTGTCGTGTTACTTCTTTTTTATCATTTTTAAAACTAATAAGTGCAATCTGTTGCAATGCTTCAGTATTAAACAACTCAATATCAATTGTCTTACCCTTATAGTCTGCAAATTTATTTGTAATAGCATATTGATTCTGAAAGTTTCTTGTAACTTCACTTGTCATCCACATAAAAAACCTTTATTTGTAAATGGTCGCATTATAAAGCAAAAATAGTCAATTCATGATAGTTTATCTCTGTATTCCTACGATTTTCTCTATCATCATAAGGATTTTTTGATAAGACTTTATCTACATATTCTGCAATCTTTGCACGATATCTGGTGTAAAGAAAAGTTCATTTGCAATAAAGCGGAAGTTAATAAGCCCTGCAAGATAGCCATCACCCTCAGGCAACTTTGCCCCAGCAGTAGCATCACGCACAACACCTACTTCAAAACCCTCCGCAAGTAAATCACGCAAATGGGAATCAAGATGTACATTTGCATCCATGCCGCATAAAATCACCTGCTTAATCCCACTGATACGCAATTGAGTGGTTAAATCACTCCCCTTAAGTCCAAAATCCTTTCTAGGTGTTGTAAGGATTGTTTTGTTATCAAGTATAAAGGGTTTATATTCAGGCAAGAAATCTGCCCCGCTTTGCTCAATATCATTTGCATTCAAACCTTTGCCATTACCATAGGCAAGCTTTGTCCCACGAGAAAAGTTTTTCATAGGTGTTTTTGGCAAAGTTTTTAAATCTTGACTATTCCATACCACATAGGACACAAATGTAGGCAAACGCAGGGCTTTTGCCACTCTAAAAAGCATACCGATATTCTCAATAGTATTATTTTCTTTAATACTAGCACCATATAAGCTCCAGCCCACACCTTTTGGGCTAAGAAAATCAATCTGCGGATTCACAACCACAAGCCCAACAGAATCTTTTTGTAGCTTCATCTGTGTTTTTGGAAGTAGCATTTTGTCACTATCTACATAGAGTGGATTAATATTTATATAGTTCTGTTTGCGTGTTTGCTCCTGTGCTTCATCAATTGTTTCGGCATGAATATTTGTGCCAACTAACACACTTGCACCTAAAGCACCTATCTTTGCAATCCTTGCGATACTCTCTCTGCGATGAAAGTCTATTTTATCTTGCTCTATTGTCTTTTGCATAATAAAACCCCTATATTTGAGAATAGATTCTTTTATATCGAACATTTTATAAGTTTATTGAATCTGTTAGATTCTATAAAGTTTTGTGATTTAATTTTATGCTACCTATGCAATATTTATTTTGCTGTTTTGTTGAGATTATTTCGCGTATTATTTTCACTTTGGCAATGTCTCGACATAGACGCTTTGACTAGGAAAAGCAAAACTAAGGTTGCATTCCTGCACGATTGCCATGATTTTAAAGATTATATCTTCTCTTACCTCAAAATAATCTTTTTTTGAAACACTTTGAGTGAAGCATTCTACTAAAATATTTATTGAACTATCAGCAAGGGCTTCCACACAGACAAAAAGTCCGCTTTTATAGCCTAAGAAATCATCAAGGGAAATAATGTCTTTTCTTAGAGACATGAGTTGTGTTTCTTCTTGATTATAGATTGGCGTTGTTACTACTTCTGGGTGGTCTAAAAGCATTTGTCTAATACTTGCTACACATTTTTTTAGCTTTGCTTCATCTGCATCATAGGTAACGCCTACACTCATTTTTATTCTTCTACCAGCTTTTCTGCGACTCCAATTGCGTATAATCTTCCCTGCTAATTCTGCATTTGGGACAAAAAGCAAGGCGTTATCTGCGGTGCGAACGGTAGTCCTTCTTAGTCCTATTTCAACCACAACACCATCAACACCATTGCACTCAATCCAATCGCCTTGCGAGAAAGAATTATCAAATAAGAGCATAACAGAGGCAAAGAAATTTGCAAGTATATCTTTTACTGCGAGAGCAACGGCTAATCCCCCTAAACCAAGTGAAGCAATAATAGCAGACACATTAAAGCCCAAATATTTTAGGATAAGCAAACATGCGATAATAATAATAACCGCATACAAGGCTTTTAATATAAGATTTATAATCTCTCGTCTAAACTCATTATTTCGTTTCTGCAGAATCTTTGTTAATAGCACCGTGCCATAGCTTTTCACTAAAGCTACCATAAACCATGCAACATTTACTATATACAAGATATTAAACCACGCTTCAATCTTTTCTGGCTGTAAATGCGGATAATACAGCACGCCAATGCAAACACGCAAACTCCATGCAAGTAGAAACAATGAGATAGGTTGCAATAGATTTTTTTGAATAGCAGCATGCAAGTCTTTATCTTGATTTGTAAGATGGATAGCAAGGTCCATAAGATAGACGACAATCTTTGTGATAAGTTTGCGATATGCCCACAGGATAACAAAACATAAAAGCGATAAAACTATCTTAATAAAAACCAAATTCCCATGATTAACACTCATAAAGTTTGAGAGAAGTTGCAGTGTCCATCGCATACAAGCATGTAGTATCGTATTTTGTGGCACAAGCTCATCTGCATGCCATTCTAAATATGAAACAATCTCAATGGCACTTGCGAGTGTGTTTCTGTATTTTTCTATTTGTAGTTTGAGATTTTTTTGCTGTTTTGTAGGGATTTCAGCTGATATATCAAAGGTTGTTGGCATGGCATTTAGGGCTTGGAGTGTTGGCTGTATAATATCTACTACTTTTTGTTTTTGTGAAAAAAAGTCAATTTGCTTTCGCAAATTTTTAAAGAGAGTAGCTAAATGAGATTCTATAATAAGATTGTTTTTAGCAATTTCTTCTTTTAGAATCAAAGCTGCATCATGCTGGATTTTAGCATCATTTAGCTGCATGTCAATTCTCATTTGCATTTGTTTATTTTCATCTATATCAAAGCCTAAGCTTTGTTTTGTATTCCTAATATTAGCGATAAAGTTTTGCAATAAAAGATTTTTTTGTGCGATTAATTCCTCTTTTTGCTTAAAATCATAACTCCCCTGTAATGTGTGAATCTGCCATGAAATATCTGTGATATGCTGAAACAATAGGGCTAAACTTTCAAAATGCAGGGGCAAAGATTCTGCATTAAGTTTTTCTTGCTTATTTGTATCTTTGCTTGTTATATCTTTTGCAAAGACAAGCACACAAATACTACAAAGCATTAAGAATGCACTGAGATAATAATGTAATTTTTTCATTATAGAATCCTGATTTAGAAAATTAGGGCATAAGTCTTGCGATAAAGCCCCTATCAAAACCCGCATAATCTTTATAAAAAGTTGGCTTATAACCCACATTTAAAAGTATCTCTTGCATACTCTCTTTTTGGTCATAGCCCATTTCACATATAAGAAATTGTATTTGCTTCTCTCTTGCTTGGAGGATAAGTTTTTTTAGAATCTCATCGCCTTTTTCACCACCAAAAAGCGCAATATGCGGCTCACATAGCACTTCTTGATTGAGTGGATAGCTATTTGCGATATAGGGCGGATTAGCAACTAAAAGTGTGATTGGTTTTCGCATGATAAGATAAGGCGAAGAAAGCAAGTCAGATTCTACAAAATCACAGCGATTTTCTAAACCAAGATTCTGTATATTATGCTTGGCAATATTTAATGCTTCCTTGCTAATATCAGTAGCGATCGCACAAGTCTCTTTTGCATGTGTAAGGATCGCTGCACTAATCGCACCGCTACCGACACCCACTTCTACAAAATGCGTAATATTATGTGCTTTGATAATCTCTAGGGCATGTTCGACTAAAAGCTCTGTTTCATGGCGGGGGATTAGCACCTTATTATCCACATAGAGTTCTAGATCATAAAAACTTGCTTTATTTGTAAGATACTCAAGCGGCACACCATTTTTACGCATAGCAAGTATTTTAAAATAGCGTTGCTTATCAAAGTCTGTAATCTCTTTTTTTGCGTTCGTATGCAACTCTACACGAGTCATATTTAAGATATGTCCTAATAGGATTTCAGCCTCATAACGCGGACTTACGATATGAAACTCTGGTGCTTTTATATCAAGTGATTGACGCACTCTATTACTCTCTTTTGGAGAATCTTTTGGTAATTTTTCATTCTCAAATGAGTTAATATCAGCGAGTAAAAATTGTGTCTCATACACAAGTTTTTTAAACTCTTCAAGATTCATATCTTTTAAAAATGCAATCGCAATACGCAACAATAAATCAATTTCCATCATGCAATCCCCCAAGTGCCTTAAGTCGCTCTAAAAGCGGCGGATGAGAATAGTAAAAAAATATATATGCTGGATGTGAATATGGAAAAGCCTTATTTTCATTTACAAGACGCACTAAAGCTTCACTAAGCGCCTTTTTACTTACACAAGACGCACCAAAAGCATCAGCCCTATATTCTGCCTTTCTGCTAAAATAACTTTGTATCGGCATAAATAAAAATGATAATACTGGAAAAAGCAATATAGCTAGTATAAGAATACTGCTATCTGTAAAAGGTAGTCCTAAATACAAACATAAAGGTTCAAAAAATAAACCCATAATAGCAAACATAGCAAATAAAATAGAACCACTTATTATGATATTTTGTGTTATATCCCCATGCTTAAAATGTCCAAGCTCATGTCCCAAAATCGCAATCAATCCATCTTCACTAATCTTATCTAGCAGCGTATCAAATAGCACCACTCGCTTCATACTGCCTAAACCGCCAAAATACGCATTCAGCCTACCATCTCTCCTACTTGCATCAATGACAAAAATCCCACTGCTATGGAATCCTGCATGTTCCATAAGTGTGGTAATCCTTTGACGAAGAGATTCGTTATCCAAAGGTGAAAATTTATTAAACATTGGAGCAATAAGCGTGGGATAAACTAGCTGTATAAATACAAGAAATGCAAATACAACACAAAAGCCAACAATCCACCAAGAACTAAGAGATTCCATAATCCATAACAACAAGGCAAAAATGATACCAAGCAAAATCCCACTCACTACAAACATTTTTATGCCATCAAGCACAAAACCCTTTGCACTTTGTTTATTAAAGCCATAATGAGAATCTATACGCTTTTGAGCGATACTAAAAGGTATATGAATAAGGGCGTGTAAGCCAAGAAAAGATAGAATCACAAGTAGATTTGCACCAAAACCACTTATATGCAGCATATTATAAAATTGCGTAAGATAGGTAATGCCAAAGAATAGCCAAAACACTAATGCAATAAAACTAAAAATATGCTCTATTAACGCAACCCAGCAACGAGTAATAGCATAACTTGCAGCAATGCTATAATCATGTGCGTTAAGAATAACTGGCTTCTTTGTAGCATAAGTTTGTATATAACGCATTTGCAAAATATTTAAAACTATCGCAGGAGTAACAAACAATAGCAAATACGCCAAAATCACAAGATACAATGCAATCTCCTTTTTGCAATAAAATCCCTTTTAACGCTAAAAAACCTTTAGTGTATTATAAATTTTTAAATATCACGCTAATATTGTGCTGTAAGTTATAGTATTTGGTTGCAAAAAATGGGAAATTATGTTTAAGCCTACTGCTCACGAGCAGGATATGACGAGTAGATAAGAAACTTAAGAAATAAAAAGTGAAATGGCAATGCGATTTTCATGTTTAATCACAGAATCTAAAGCTACCTACCTTGATTTCATAAAACCACTACACGCAAGAATGCACCATGCAGTCCCACAGAAAAACAAATTGAATTAGCCACAAAACTTGCTAAGGAAAATAACATTATTTTACCTAGCGAAGTTTTAGAATCCATGAAAGCATGTAGTGATTTCATAGACAAAAACAAGAAAGAAAATCCACCCACAGAAAAACAGCTAGAGTTTGCAAAAAAGATAGCACAAGCTAAAGGCATTTCACTACCAAAAGAAGCAGAGACATCTTTTAAGGCATGTAGTGATTTTATTAATAAGCATAAAGCTAACACAAATAAATCTAAGTAAGGAGATAGACTATGGCAACATACGATGAAAATGGCAATGTGATTGAAAATGAAGCACAAAATACAGAGATTTTTATAGACACAGATAATAACTTTGCAGACCACGAGTATGACACAGATGGTATTATCATAGAGGAGGATAACACCAATGATAACGAACAAGTCATGGATTTTACACAATTTGATGATAATCATACAACCTATGATGATTATGATGACACGAGCAATGAAATATCAAGTGAGGTTTTAGAAGCAGACAAGATAGCAGAACAAGCAAAGCAAAACTTTGAAACAGAGTTTAGCGACATAAACGATATGATACAGCAAACACAAGATTCTAATATAAAGGAACATGATGAAAATACGCAAGATATTGCAACTACTACGACTATACAACCCACAGCTACTAAGGAACAAGAACATGAGGAAAATAAAGAAAATCATAACAACAATAACCTTGATTTTCTCAATAAAAAAGTAGAAAAGATTGAAAATATTAACGATAGAGACAATCTAGCCTATAAAACAAAAGAACAATTTGAAACAGAGTTTAGCGATATAAATGAGATTCTAAGTCTATCAAATCAACTTGACAATACCCTTGATAATAATATGGATAACAATCCCAATAATAATAAGGCAGAAACAAGAGATACGCAAGATTTAGATAAAAAGCCAATTAACTTAGAAAAAGAAAAAGAGAATCTTGATAGAGCCCTTGATAATCTCATTAAAGTAAGAAGCTTTGCGGATTTAATAAGGGCTCTATATATGCTTGATGAAGCCTTATTTGCCATTAAAGATAAAAGAGAGAGACCTGAAAAAAATAAAACTATACAGCTTTTAAAGAAAGGGGCTAAAAAAGGTTGGCAATTAACAAAAGAATACGCTGTAATAGCAATAAAAGAAATAGCGGAAAAAAAGAGAGAGCTTGATGATTATATTAATACAAGAAAAAAAGAAGTTGAAATGCAAAGAAATCTGTCATCACAAACAAAAGCCTACAAATTAGCAATAAGCCCCAAGCAAAAAGAAAATCATGCAATACAAATGCAAAAGAATATGGAATATGTCAATAAAGAATTGCCTGATTTTAGAAAAAATTACCCTAAAACTTATGAAAGGGCAACTGAAACTCTAAAATCTTATGAGAAAACAAAAAGCAAAGAAAAAGATGTAAGAAAGGGCAGGACATTGTAATGAATGAATTGCAAAAAGCATGGGATTATGCCATACATAAACATAATGATGATATACATGATATTCATAATGCACTTCATGTTGGCAATATGCAAACACAAAATCATGTTATTAGAGAATGTAAAGATATTTGCACCAAAGAGGAAATTATACAAATGAATAAGACAAATAATTTGCAATCAAAATACAATATGGAATTAAGAGATTTGATTAACTTCTTAGAATCAAAGAAATCAAATTTCACAATTAAGCAGTTTAAGCTTATGCTTGAATCTATATGGAATCTCATCAATGAAGCAAAAAGCTTTGATGTCTATGTTGATGATGATTTACATAATAGATTATCTGTGCTAGAACAAGAATATAGCACACTATTTATTGAAAATAATCGCAAGGTTATTGACAATATCAATATACAAAATAGAAAACTTACATAAAGGAGCATGACATGAAAATATCGTTAAAAAGCATTGTTTTGGCAAGTTTGTTAAGTCTTACACCAGCGTATTCTAATATGCCTGTATTTGACTTCTCTAATCTCACACAAGCTATTATGGAATACCAAGAACAGATAAAAGAAATGATAATGTTTGAGAAGCAATTAGAGGAAATGGGAATTGATGTAGATAGAATCAGTGGCTTTATTAATGAAATACAAGGTGCATGGGATTCTATTCAAAACCTAAACGAACAAGCCTTAAATCTAAGTGGGATAGAATCACTTTTAGATGGGATAAAAAGCGATTGTGATATATTGCAAGAGGCAAGTGATACATTTAAAGATTTTATAAACGAACAAAAGAAAAAACTAAAAGGCATGGATTCTACATTAGCATTGAAACAAGCTTGTATGAATGCCCTTGCAAATGAGGAATTTACAAAAGAGGTATCAAACAAATATCAAAACAAGGCAAAAGAATATTTAAAAAATGGAGATATGGATAATTATCGCAAAGAGATTGTAAAAGCAAAAGAAGTAGAGGATAAACGAAAACAAAATATTGCAAAAACACAAAATGAAAGTGTCAATAAAGTGTTAAACTCATACAATCTCTACACAGAGGGCAGTGCAAGCAATGGCAGTAAATATAACATGCTTTACAGAAAAGACACACAAGAAATGATGAGTAAGATTCAAAAACAACTAAGCGATACAAAAATTAGAACGATGAATGATAAGGAAAAGCAAGAAGCCTTGCTAAGAACACAAAGCATGATATTACAAGTCTTAGTATCACAATATGAAGTTATGCAAAATATGAATGCCAAAATATGAATACTCTATATGCAAGTATGGCATTAGATACAATAAAAGAAACAAATCCTGCGAAAGCAGACACAATTAAACCTGAAAAAATTAAAAAATTTAAGCGTAATGACATAGGACAACCTGACTTCACTTCAACATTTTTTGAGAGTAAAAGGAACTAGAAATG
>NZ_JMKW01000008.1 GCF_000686565.1 Helicobacter bilis ATCC 51630 | reverse complement strand
AAATCCCACACAAACGCACTGGGCTATCTTAATAGTGATAATAGTGTGTTTGATGATAAAGGTTATTTTGCAACAGGGGATTTAGTAGAAGTAAAAACTATTAATGGGGAAGAGTATATAAAGATTATAGGCAGGGCAAAAGAAGTTATAAATGTAGGTGGAGAAAAAGTTATCCCACAAGAAGTTGAAGGGGTGCTATTACAGATTCCATTTATAAGTGATTGTGTTGTATATGGAGAATCTAATGCTATTACAGGGCAAAGTGTAAGTGTAAAGGTGGTGTTAGATTCTGAAAAAATAGAAGCAGTAGAATCTAAATCCCACGCTAATTCAAACTTAACGCTAAAAAAACATATCCGCACTTTCTGCAAAGACAAACTCGCCCCCTTTAAGATTCCAAGTAAAGTAAGCATTGTGGAATCTTTGGAAGTGAGTGAGAGATTTAAGAGAATAAAACCATAAGTAAAGGATAGGCAAACAATGAAAGCAAAAAACTCAAATAATTTTTATAGTATTGATGAGCTTAAAGAGTTGGGAATCACAATCCCAGAAAACCCAACAAACATTTTTATCTCAAAAAAAGCCAGTCTTTATAATACAGAACGCATAAGCATAGGCAATCATGTTCGCATTGATGATTTTGCTATTCTTGCAGGGAATATAAGCATTGGTAATTTCGTTCATATAGCAGCGGGTGCGATCTTGTCTGGTGGTGAAGTTGGAATTGTAATAGAGGACTTTTGTGGTCTTTCCTATCGCGTAAGTGTGTTTGTGGCAAGCGATGATTATAGTGGGGAAAGCCTGACAAATCCCATGATACCATCAAACTTTAAGTGTGTCAGCACTTCAAAGATTATTTTACAAAAGCATTGTATCGTAGGTGCTGGAAGTGTGATATTACCATCAAGTAAAGGCTTAAGTGAGGGGGTAAGTGTGGGGGCTTTAAGTCTTGTTTCTCGCCCTACAAAACCTTTTGGAATCTACTTTGGAAACCCCGCAAAAAGAATCTTAGAAAGAAGCAAAAATATTCTCACACTTGAAAAGGAATTTTTAGAATTTTTAAAGAATGAAAATCTAACTATGGGGGGGGGGGGTAAATACCCTTTTTATATCTATCCCAAACACCCCTTTACACAACCCCACAATATCTACACTTTTTGCTATCCCACACACAAGCCCTTATGTGCTTAAGGGGGCGGCATGAAAGCGACTTTTCATAACACAAGCATAAAAGGCATTTACACCATTGTGCCACCAAAGGTTATAGACATAGATTCCGAGCTTGACACCATTTACAAAGGTGATAAAAAGGGCTTAGAGCGGATTAAAAAAGTCATAGGCTTGCAAACTCGCCATATCGCTGAAAAGCACATTACCGCAAGTGATTTAGGACTGCAAGCTGCTACAAGACTTTTAGAATCTTTAGAAGTGGAAAGAGATAGCATTGATGCGCTTATTTTTGTAACGCAAAGCCCTGATTACTTCTGCCCAGCAAGTGCGTGCTATTTGCAAGGCAAACTCGGCTTAAGTCAATCCTGCCTTAGTTTTGATATAAATCAAGCTTGTGCAGGCTATCTCTATGGGCTATATGTGGCTCATAGTCTGTGTGATAGCGGCGGGGCAAATCGTGTGCTACTTATCGTTGGCGATACTTTAAGCAAGTTTGTTAATCCGCTAGATTCTAATTTAGCGCCGATGATGGGGGATGGGGTGAGTGCGACTTTGTTAGAACGCTCAAGCAATTCGTCTTTGGGTAATCATAGCGGCGATTTTGTGGATTTTGGGGCAACCGCAGACCTTATGTCTAGCTCTGCCCCAAAATCCACAAAAAGCCCCACTAACATCACCGCACTCGTGCGAAGCACTAGTCCATACTTGCAAAATACTAGAATTGTGGATTCTGCCATTGCTGAATCCCACGCCACCTCCGCCCCTTGTCATACTGAGCCTTTAGGCGAAGTATCTCACATAGAATCCAAAAGAGATTTTTCGCCTTTTTCAAAGGCTCAAAATGACAAGACCCCAGAATCTCAAGCAGATTCTACAAAGCTAGATTCCAGCAATTGTACAAACACCACTGCGAAAGTATCTTGGAGTGATTTTAAGGGTTGTGAAGCTTTGATCGCGGAGACTAGCCGTAAGGGCTGTCGCACAAGCGCAAAGCAAATCTCCCGCAAAAGCACCCAAGAGGCAACGCAGAATAAGCATTATTTTGAGTTGGGTAGCGATGGCTCTAAATTCCACCAACTCATAATCCCCGAAGGTGCGTGCAGAATCCCAACAAAAGAGATTATCACAGATTCTAAAGTATGGCAGACAAGCGAGACTAGAAGTCTTAAAGACTTATATATGGACGGAGCAGAGATTTTTAGCTTTGCGGTTTCTACCTATCCAAAGACATTTCAGGGCATTATAGATTACGCACAATGTGATAAAGAAGCGATTGATTACTTCTTTTTCCATCAAGCAAATAAATATATTGTAGATAATATCACGCGAAGTTTAGGGCTACCAAAAGAGAAAGTCCCAAACACCACGACAAATAAATATGGCAATCTTAGCGGCTGTTCAATCCCAGCGACAATATGCGACACTCTAGCAGAGTTAGCGAGTAACGGGCTAGAAACTCCTTTAAGGGTGCATTTAGCGGGATTTGGTGCGGGACTAGCGTGGGGCAATGCGGTGGTAACGCTAGATAAAGGATTTAAATGCCAAAAGGTAGGGGTTTATGAGTAATTGCGTTGTCTTTTGGGGGCATTCAGTATTGAGCGATAAATCGGCGATTTGCAAGTGTGGATTTGTTGCTTTGCAACTGCATCTACATTCGCTAACTGCGGCACTTACACCAAGCAAGCTTCTTGCTTCTGCTTCGCAAAGCCACGATTTACCAAAGAAACCTGTTACGACTTTGCCTTTCACCGCTTCGCTGATTTTTTCATCTCAATCCTTAGAATGCCAAGATTCCAAAAAAGTGGAATCTAGCAATACGGATTCTAAGTTTTGTCATACTGAGCCCTTAGGCGAAGTATCTAAAATTTTAAAATCTAAAAGAGATTTTTCGCCTTTTTCAAAGACTCGCACGAGCGAAACTCTTGCCCACACTTGCAAATATGACAAGAATCTAGATTCTATAAATTTTGCACCCTTACACCCTGCACCCGCCCAAGTAGCAGAAAAACTAAAATCTAAAAACACACAATCCACACAAAAGCTAAAAATGTTACATAATCTTTGCAGTCAAAGATTTACAAAAGCTGACTTTAAAGATTATGCAACTTTGCATAAAACAATATTCAAATTTCAACATTAAAGGATACACAATGACACAACACGACTTTTTAGCACACATCGCTGATGCAATCCAAAGAGATGAGCCATTAACGCCAGATATGCCCTTAGATTCTATTGAAGAATACGACAGCCTAGCCATTGTCTCACTCATCGCCCTATTTGAAAATCTCTTTGCTATACAAGTAAGCGGCAATGCCCTGCATAATTGCAAAAGTGTAAGCGATATAATCGCTTTAGCACAAGACAAATTAGAGGGCTAAATATGTTTAAACAAGAATGTTTTAGTAATAAACGCTTTTTAATCACAGGGGCTAGTAGCGGCTTAGGTGCGGCGATTGCCTTAGAGCTAAACGCACTTGGAGCGGAGGTTATAGCACTAGCAAGGGATAGTAAAAAGCTAGAATCTAAAAGGGAAAAAGCTCTATATAAAGAGCGGTTTATCCCTATTTCAAAGGATATTAGCGAGTATGTATCTTTGGATAAGTGGGCTTTGAGTCTCGCTAAAGAATATGGCAGCTTTGATGGAGCTGTGCTATCTGCTGGTCTCCAGCAGACAGCACCGATTTCATCGGTGCTGTCTGTGGAATCCGCCACCGCAATTTTTAATGTCAATTATTTTGGGAATTTACAGATTCTAAAAGGGCTGCTAGATAAAAGGGCAAAAAGTGCGGATAAGGCGTCTTTTGTGTGGATTAGCTCAAATGCAAGTGTAAAAGCACAAAAGGGTTTAAGCAACTATTCTGCTACAAAGGCAGGGGTGAATGCGGCGGTTAAATCAATCGCGCTAGAAATCGCCCCAAAATACCGCATAAACGCCATTAGCCCGGGCTTTGTCAAAACGGAGATGATAGAATCTTGGAGTAAAATCTATGATAAAGAGTATATTGAAGCAATGGATAAAGCCTATCCGCTAGGCATAGGGGAAGTGGGCGATATTACGCCGCTTGTGTGCTTTTTGTTGAGTGAATCTAGTCGGTGGATAACGGGGCAGAATATCATCATTGATGGTGGCGGGAGTTTGTAGTATGACATGTTTAAAAATGAAGAAAGGAAAACTATGGCACAAATAATTCGAGAAGAAGAATTGCAAGGAAAATATGTAAATTTACGCGAGATTACTTTGGCTGATGCGGCGTTTGTCGTTGCTCTTCGTTGTAGTCCAAAGGCAAAGTTTTTAAATCCAACTAAAAATGATGTAGGGTTGCAAGAGCAATACATTGAAAACTATTTTAAAAAGAATGATGAATGGTATTTCATTGTAGAAGACAAGCAAGGCAAGGCACTTGGGACGATTAGGATTCACAACGCACATGATGGTGAGTTTGGTTCTATTAGCTGGATTATGTCAGATGATGCTAAGCAAGAGCAAACCCTAGAAGGTGAATATCTTTTAAAGCATTATGCCTATCATGTCTTAGGATTCAATAAAAATTGCTTTGAAGTGCGTAAGGCAAATAAGAAAGTCGTGCAATATCACAAGTTTTGTGGATCACGCATTGTTGGAGAAACCGATATAGACTATCTTTTTGAGCTTACAAAAGATGAGTTTGATTCCAATAAACATAAACTTTTAGACCTTATGGAGATTTATGCTAAGGATTAGTTTCTTGTGCGTTAAACTGCGTAGCTATCATGGTAAAAATGTTTTTACCAACTAGATTCTAAAAGATTAGAATCTAGACTTTAGTTTATAAAGACTTTTTAAGACCGCATGATTCAAATAGCCAAACAATACTAAGTAAAGCCAATGATAATGCTATAATACACAATCTCAATTTATGATTTAGGAATAGCACATGATTATATTCAGTAGTTTTGATAATGACAAAAAGTTTATGCAAGTAAAAAGGCTTAGTGATTGTGATACTTTAGAAGCTGATAGCTATGCGTTTATATGTATAAAACATGCAGGCAAAGAAATGTTAGAATCTTATTTTACGCTTGGCAAAGAACTATATAAACATAATATCCCTTATGCCGTGTTGCTTGATAGCCCGGCTGTGCTTCAGTATTGTGGTCATACTAAAACAGAAGATGGTTCGTCAAAGTGGGAAAAACATATATATCGATATAGAGGCGATATTACTTATACAGACGATGAGAAGTATAAAAGCGAAGATATAGGTAGTCTTTTACCACTTCGAACACTACTTTTTATGTTTGCAAAGCATGGTGCAAGTTTTTTTATACTTGATAAGCAAAACTACGATTTTTTACCTGCGGCACAAACATGGATAGATCATTATTTACTTGATATAAAGCTTTTAGGACTCGTAGATTCTTATATGGAGATTGAAAATATTGCTTCGTGGTCTACATATCATGACTTTATGTATAACTTCTTAAAAAATTCCAACAAATACATTGGCATTGATGGCGTAGTAGAAAGAAGTTTGCTTGTTTTTAAATAAAGTATATTACCAATTATTTTGATTATACTAATACGAAAGGAATAATATGCTTGGTTTTAATGACTTATTGAATCTGTTTAGCACAGATATAGAGTGGAATACACATAAAGCTGCAGTGTTTCGCTACTCACATGGTTTTTGCTATTTTCATGCGATAGAGAGATTGCCAAAGATAGACGCACAAAAGCTAATAGGCGTGAGAGAAAATTATGAGTTATTAGAAAATAATACAAGAAATTTCTGTGAAAATAGCCCTGCTGCAAATGCACTTTTATGGGGTGCAAGGGGCTGTGGTAAAAGCTCTATTGTAAAAGCGGTATGCTATGAATACGCAAATAAATATCCAAATCTTCGTGTGCTTGAGGTTGAGAGTAAAGATATTGCGATTTTGCCGCTTTTGTTTGATTGTATGCGTTTGCTTAGGGAATATAAATTCATTGTGTTTTGCGATGACTTGACTTTTAATACAAATACTTCCACATATCATGGGTTAAAAAGCACACTTGATGGTTCTATGGAGCAACAAGCAGAAAATATACTCATATATGCTACTTCAAATCTGCGGCATTTAATGCCAGAAAAGGCGGATTTAAACATGCTGCATACACAAGATTCTATACATGAAGTCCTTGCTTTAAGCGATAGATTCCCATTGCAGATTGGCTTTTATGACAATGGGCAAAAAGAGTATTTAGAAATACTAGAGCATTTAATAAGAGAAGAAAATAGCGATTTATCACAAGAGATGATAACATGTATCATGCAAGAAATAAAGCAAGATTCTCTAAACTTTGCTACAAAAATTGGCAATAGAAATCCACGCACAGCAAAAAGCTACTATGCCCTAAATCATGCTAGAATCCTAAATTTCATAAAGACTAAGAATGACTAATAAGATATAAGGGAAGGTATGCAAAAAGATTTTTTTACAAGTCAAAATAGTAAGCTTTTTTGCAACACAGGATTACATTTTGTGCTAACAAATCGCTATCATGGCGTAAGTAATGCCCCGTATAATAATCTCAATCTCGCCTATCATGTCAATGATAACTTAGAATCTGTAAAGAAAAATCGAGCATATATCATGCAGAAATACTATGAAAATAAAACGCTTTTGTATCTTAATCAAATCCATTCTAATACTATTTTTACTATACGAGAAAATAGGGGTATTTTAGAATCTTATCTGTTGTTTCAGTTTGCGTTTTTATATTGCATTCAAGCCCAGTTGCCTCATTAGCACAAAAAAAGAAAGTGTGCCAATGTCTCTTATTGATAAACCTTATTTTCATAGCGTAAATCTACTCAATCACTCTCTTGCCTACTCTCACTTTGCGCTTGTAATTCCGGTTCTTTTTTGCCTGTGTTTCTAATCCTATTATGTGCGTAATCTACAATTCTTTGTGCGATTTTTTGCAAAGGTAGTATCTCTCGCACAGCACCGATTTCAATAGCTTTTTTAGGCATACCAAATACAACACAGCTTGCTTCATCTTGTGCGATAGTATATGCACCATTATCAAACAATTCTTTCATACCTATCATGCCATCATCGCCCATTCCAGTAAGGATAATAGCAAGGGCGTTTTTACCTGAGGCATTATTCGCGCTTCTAAATAATACATCAACACTTGGTCTATGCCTGCTGACCCTATTTGCTTCAAGCGGTGAAGCATAATATTTCCCTCCCTCACAACTTACCACAACATGTGCATCACCATTTGCAACATAGGCACAATCACTTTGCAACTGCGTCTTTGCATTGACTTCAAATATATCGATTTGACTATGTGCGTTTAGCCTTGCTACTAGCGATGCGGAAAAAAGCTTTGGGATATGCTGCACTACAACAATAGGCGGTAATCCCTTTGGTAATTCTGCAAAAATTTTATTCAGTGCCTCTGTCCCACCTGTTGAGCTGCCGATCACAATGAGTTTATCTCTTGATAATACGCAAGGATTTTTAGGCAATACTGAATCTGGGTGATATTTCTGCTCTATCTGTCGCGATAAAACATTGTTATTACTTTTTTTGTCATCTTTTTTTAACGCCATACCACTCTCTCCCCTACAATATGCCTATCGTTGATTCTGAATTTTTTACAAACATTTTATTACCAAGTCGTTCAAAATATGGGCTAAGGCTTAATATATCTTCTGAATGCCCCAAATACAATGTGCCGCCTACTTTTAACACATTATGCAATTTTGTGAGTATGCTTTCTTGATCTTTAGGTTTAAAGTATATAAGCACATTTCGACAAAAAACCATGTCAAATTCACCTGCACTAAAAGGATAAGTCTTATTAAAAAGATTTAATTGTTGAAATGTAATCATACTTTTGAGACTACTTTTGGCACGCAGTGATACCACATCTTTTGATACTACTTTCACAATGTCAAAATACTTATCAAGCTCTACCCAGTCTGGAATCTTGTTTAATCTAGAATCAAGGATATATTCACCCTTTCTTGCAAGCTCAAGCATACTTGTATCAATATCTGTTGCAATAATCTTAATCGAAGAGGTTGAATTATAAAGTGTTTTTGCATAAAGACAAGTGGCAGCTATAGAGTATGGCTCTTCACCGCTTGAGCTTGCAGAGCAAAATATTTTTACCGCACTATTACTGCGTAAAAGTGGTATCAAAGTGCGATTTAACATATCATTGAAATGATAAGATTCTCGAAATAAATCTGTTTTATTTGTAGTAAAGTTATTGATGAATACCTGCTTTACTTGTGCGTTTGTCTTCACAAGATATAAAAGATCATCAAGGCTTTTAATGTTAGCACAAACAGCTTCTTTTTGTAATGAATTGATTCTATTTTGTATCATCGTTTGACGCGTATCAGTAAGGTAAATACCACAAATATCATACAAAGTGTCTTGTATCTGCCGCAATGTTTTAGAATCTAGCTTCCAAGTATTCTCTTTCAAAAATGCCCCTTAATAAAATCTCAAAAATATATACATAAATCTTATTTTTGCAAATGTTTTTACTATAATGTTAGCATATTTTTTTGAAATAGGGACGAAAACATGCGGCTTGGTGTAAATATTGATCACATTGCGTATTTGCGTGAAACTAGAAAGATAAACGATCCTGACCCACTTGAAGCAATCTTTATTGCAAAAAGGGCTGGGGCAGACCAAATCACAATTCACTTGCGAGAAGATAGGCGACATATACATGATAGCGATTTATATCGCATTGCAGAATCTAGCTTTTTACCGCTTAATGTGGAGTGTTGCAGTGAGATAGATATGCTGCATTTAGTAAGCAAGGTAAAGCCACACAGAGTAACACTTGTGCCAGAAAAAAGAGATGAGGTAACAACTGAAGGTGGATTAAGGCTATCTCAAACACTCTTAGAATCTCTAAAGATTCTAAGAGACAATGAAATACAAATCGCGCTTTTTATCGACCCAAATATTGAGAGTATAGAAAAAAGTGCGGAATTTGCAGAAACACTAAAAGTGCCTATCGCAGTGGAGCTACACACAGGAAAGTATGCAAATATCTCTCTTATGCTTAACTCTAATCTATCTCGCACACATAATTCTATACAAGAGTTACAATATGATAGGAAGACATTGCACGCCATGCTAACACAAGAGTTGCAGAATTTGCAAGAGATAACGCACCAAGCATGCAAGGCAAATCTAAATGTATATGCTGGACATGGGCTAAACTATGCAAATGTGAGAGATATTGTAAATATACAGGGCATAGAAGAGTTAAATATCGGGCAAAGCATTATAGCGCGTTCAATCTTTGTGGGATTAGAACAAGCAATAAAAGATATGAAAGAGTTAGTTGGGTAGTTTTGTTGTTTGTTGGTTATGGGATTTTATTTCATAGCGTTATGTTTTGTATTTATGATTGTGTGTTAAGCCTTTATTTATGTTGCCCCAATATCCGATCAAATACAGCTTAATCCTACATTAACATTCACAAAGCCTTTTACTTGAGCGTAGTGGATTCTAGCATAAATCTTTCATCATAGAGTCCATACACTTAGAGAGTTAAAGCATTAAAACTAGAATCTAACATCGCATTTTCTAAGCTTCTTTGCGAGAAGAGAAATCGCCTATCACACACAAATCCAAGCTCCCGCCAATCTGTGTTGTTTAGCTTATCACATAAATTTTGCAACATTATAGAATCCACTTTAAACTTTGGAAAAATCGCCAAGATTGAGCCATCATAGGCTTTGCAAGGGTGTAAGAAAAAGGGCTTTTTATTGCGTGTTTTGGTATTGACATAAATGCGAGGCATTTCGTTTTTATCACAAGCTTTAGCAATCACGCTAAGATTGAGCTTAGCTCCCTCTTGCCTTATCATATCCAAAAGTTGCAGCATACGACTTGAGCGAGGCTTTTGTGTAATATTATGATCGCAAAGCAAACTTATATATTTCATTTTTTTCCTTTTTTAGAATCTTAAAAGCTATTTTACTCTTTAGAAAATCTTTTTAGCAACTCTAAAAAATAGAATCTTTACTAGTTTGAATATCAATTCTTTCTTAATCCTTGTACCAACTAGGGAGTGCTTTAAGGCTGAAAGCATTATCAAACATACAAGCTGTGTTTGCAATTTTTAATACCTGCCAAGATTCTAAAGAGGCATTGAAAAAATAGGCATTTTCAAAACAGCTTATAAAATTCTTCACTTGAGAGACATTCCACTTTTCTATCCCGCTAAAATCCCTCCGAATTGATCTAGCAAAGCAGGATTCCATACTTGTTACTTTGCTTGTATCAAGGCTACTTAGTGGGATTTCCTCAATGTTTGCAAACATTGCCAAAGTCTCATTATCCACTTCAATGACTTCTCCCCTCTTGATAGAATCTAAGCTACTCATAAATCTTTGCAAAGCTTTAAAATAAGCCAAAGCATCTTTATCTTCTTGAAAAATCGTTCCGTAACTATTACCACCCTTTGTGGTTAATATAATATATTCATCAATCTTTTGTTGTAAAAAACTCTCAAAATCCTCTCCTTTGTCGTTTTTTCTGCCTTTGTGCAACCCGAGGAAAAGAGCATATTCTAAAACATCATAAGTTTTATCTTCAAACATAGCAAAGACAAAAGGCACGATTCTTTGAGTCCGTAATGGTGCATACGCAGTGTCGTTATCTAGCAAATCTGCCCCCTCTTTACCCAAAACAGCAAGATTTATGCCACCTTGTGGTGGCAACCCTTGGAAACTATTATCTAGCACTTCCTCGCTAAAAAGCTTGTTTCTTAAGGCATAGATAAGGGCATACTGCGAATCTGCAGTGCTAGATTTGCGATTATACATACCATTATAAAGTGTAATGCCTGTGCTATAGATTTCATTAAGGCTAAAGCCCTGCGAGATAAGCAGCTCCCATATTTTCTTTAACATTCCATCTTTTTCTATCTCTAAGCCCTCAATGCCTTGAAATTCCACTTCAATTTTTAACATCTTGTCCCAATCATATCTTAAGCGATTGAGATGTTCTTGCGTAAAGGCTATACCATTTTTCACTAGCACTGCTGCAATATCTGCTCTGCCTGAATCTAGAACATTTTTTAAAAAGTCTTCTCTGCTTTGGTGCATACCTAATACGAAGCTTTTATCTTTTGCATTGTCAATGAGAAATTCCACAAGTTCTAAAGGCAGGAAAGTTGATACTTCTATGGATTGGTTATAAGATTCTTCTCTAATCTCTATCCTTGCATACCACCTCTTATCTCTTAAGCATATTTTAAAGACTTTGTATAAATCTTTATCGCTGATTTTCCTGCCTTTTTTTGCAATAAGGATATTTTGTAGTGCTTCTAGTGCTTTTTGGTAAATCCCCACATAGTAAGCTATCTCTCTATCGCTCTCTGCGTCATCAATAAAGGCACAAATTGACTTAATGTCTGTAAGTTCCATATTATTCCTCCTGTGTAAATCCTTTGTATCTGGGCATTATATCGTTTTTTTTTTTTGTAAATGCAAGATTGTATATTAGATTATAATAAATTGTATTAGCTCAAAGTGTTAAATTCACCATTTAAATCTTTTTAGATATTCATTTTTCGCACTTCAATATCTTGTTTTTAGAATCTGCTGCTTGAAGCGGAGTAAAGAATTGATATATCACATAAATAACAAAAAAATAAGAGAAGAAAATTTGCATTATTTTCCTTGATTTTTTTATAAAAAATTGCTATATTCTAAGCTTTAAATACCAAATTCACGCTTAAGGCGCACAAAGGATTCTCAATGATAGCTCAAAATATCACCGAACTCATCGGCAATACGCCGATTTTACATCTCCAACAATTCGCCCCCAATCTCTATGGCAAATGCGAATTTTTAAACCCAAGCCATTCTGTCAAAGACCGCCCAGCTTATGCGATGATAGAGCAGGCTATGAAAGAGGGAAAAATCACTAAAGATACTACGATTGTAGAATGCACAAGTGGCAATATGGGCATATCTCTAGCAATGATTTGCGCTTCTTTGGGGCTTAAAATCATCATCACAATGCCAGAATCTATGAGCATAGAAAGACGCAAGATGATAGCTTTGTTTGGTGCGAATCTTGTGCTTACTCCTGCAAGTGAGGGTATGAAAGGCGCACTTGATAAGGCTCAAGAGATTTTAGATTCTACACCAAACTCATTTATGCCAAGTCAATTTGAGAATCTAGCAAACAAAGAAATGCACAAACGCACAACTGCGCTAGAGATTTATAAAAGTTTTGAGGGTAAATTAGATTATTTTGTCGCAGGATTTGGCACAGGCGGGACAATCAGCGGTGTAGGCGAAGTGCTAAAAGAAAAGATTCCAAACATTCAAATCATAGGCGTAGAACCAGCTGCCTCACCACTGCTTAGCAAAGGACAAGCAGGACCGCACAAGATTCAAGGCATTGGTGCAAACTTTATCCCCAAAATCCTTAATCGCGATGTGATAGATACTATTAAAGTCGTAGAAAATGAAGTTGCTATCAAAATGGCGCAAGATTTGGGCAAAATCGGCGCAATGGTAGGTATATCTAGCGGAGCAAATGTCGCTATCGCACTAGAGATTGCAAAAAACAATCCAAACAAAAAAGTGCTTACAATGCTCAATGACACAGCGGAACGATACCTTTCGACAGATTTATTTAATACGCTTTAGGGTTTGTGTAGTAGAGATGAGCTAGGCTTTACTCATCGGGTATTACGCGATAGGAAAATGGAATAGTGTATTGCGTGTCTTCTTGCAAATTGTGCGTCTGGCATTGTGCTTTTATACAGGCTTTAGCTTTGTGAAGCACTCTTGTGATGTGTGGGGCAAACTCGCTTTTGGGCTTATCAAATGCGAGAGATTGAATCTCGCAAGTATTAGCCTTGAGTATAAAGCTAACTTTTAGGTTTTCTTCTTTGCCAAGTTGCAGGAGTTCTTTAGGATAGGTATTGTGCTTATCTAGGCATTGTTTTATGGCTTTGGTTTTATAGCTTTGTGAAAAAAGGGGCTAGGCTTGAGTGCGTCTCTATGGTGGCTTTGTGCGAATCTTTTGCTAAGTCTTTAAAGCCTATCAGCAGATACACAAATACAAAGAGCCAAAACAATGTGCCAATAATGCCATAAAATAGTGCATATTTTTTCATCATAGAGCCTTTTTGGAGCAAAACTCGGCAAAAGTTAGGCGATTTTACAGCTCCGTTTTTAAAACCGCGCCATTTGCGGCGTTGCTTACAAGTAGTGAGTAGCGTTTAAGCCATTTGCTCTTTATCTCTTTTTTGATTGGCTTCCATTTTGCCTTTCTAGATTCTAGAATCTTAGAATCTACTCTCAATTCCAAGCTCCCACGCGAGACAGAAATCTCTATTTCATCACCATCTTCAATGAGTGCGATAAGCCCCCCTTCAGCAGCCTCTGGGCTTATATGCCCGATACACGCCCCCCTTGTCGCCCCACTAAATCGCCCATCGGTTATGAGTGCTACGCTTTCGCCCAAGCCCATTCCCATAATAAGACTTGTAGGGCTTAACATCTCTTGCATTCCCGGTCCTCCCTTTGGTCCTTCATAGCGGATAACTACCACGCTTCCAGCCTTTACTTTGCCCCCAGCAATGCCCTTAATCGCTTCATCTTGGGAGTTAAAGCAAATTGCCTTGCCGCTAAATTCTTTCATAGATTCTGCCACAGCGGCTACTTTTAGCACCGCACCTTGCTCGCATAAATTACCAAAAAGGATTTTTAATCCGCCAACTTGTGAGTAGGCATTGTCATTATGGCGGATAATTTCGGGGTCTGTGATATTTGCGTTTGCTATTCTCTCCCCCAAAGTTTCGCCGGTGATTGTGAGAGCGTCTAGGTGTAAAATAGCTTCTGTTTTGCGTGTTGTCCCTTTATTGTTGCTGGAATTTGCCGCCATAGAATCTAATCCTACAATTGCATTAAACTGCTCTTTATTTGTTTTAAAATATGTGCCTTGTATGGTATCTCCATACTTATCAAAAAAACTATAGCTTTCTTTGTAATATTTTTTTATTTCCAAACTTACATCGTTTATATCTATATTTAATTCGTTGATGTATTGTAGAGTGATTAAATCCTCTGCATTCTCTATTATCTCAAAAATACCATCAAATTTTTGCTGACCAAAGGCATAGGTTAGAACCTTATCGCCTTTTTTCATTTCTTCTGAGCATTTTCCATACCTTCTTATATTTCCACTCTCGTTATATTTATCCCACTGCCATTTTCCACTTATTCTCAATTGTGCTTCTTCTTCATTGTTGTAATAACCTGCAATCCAATAATCCACTGCATTGCCACGCTTAGAAATCTCATTCATTACCGCTGACACTCCCCCCGCTCGGTTTATGTCTTCCATATGCACACTACTTAATGCTGGGGCGATTTTAGCGATATGTGCGACATTTGCGGCAATATTATTGATAGATTCTAGGTTAAAATCCACTTCCGCTTCCTTAGCAATGGCTAACATATGTAAAATCGTATTCGTGCTGCCCCCCATTGCCATATCCACGACAAAGGCGTTATGCACGGCTTTTGCATTCAAAATATTGCGGAATCTAAACTTTTCACTTAGGCTAGAATCTAGGGCAATCTCTACAATGCGTCTAGCCCCCTGCCTTAGCAACTCTTCTCGCTCTGGCGTTAAAGCCGGGATTGTGCCATTGCCAGGCAACGCCACGCCCATAGCCTCACACAGAGTATTCATAGAGTTTGCTGTAAACATTCCGCTGCAACTCCCCCCACTAGGACAGGCTTGGCACTCTATCTCGTGCAGTCTTTTTTCATCAATCTTACCGCTTTCATACGCACCTACCGCTTCAAACGCGGAGTTTAGATCCAAAATTGTGCCATCACTCAAACGCCCTGCTTTCATAGGACCGCCACTCACAAAGATTGTAGGCACATTCACACGCAATGCCCCCATAAGCATTCCGGGCACGATTTTATCGCAGTTTGGTAGGCAAATCATCGCATCTAACGCGTGGGCGTTCATCACAGATTCTATGCAATCAGCAATCAGCTCTCGACTTGGCAGAGAGTAGAGCATACCGCTATGCCCCATAGCGATGCCATCATCTACGCCAATGGTGTTAAACTCAAAAGGTACGCCCCCTGCCTTGCGGATTTCGTCCTTTACAATCTCGGCATATTTATTTAGGAAAAAATGCCCCGGAATGATGTCAATATAGCTATTTGCCACGCCGATAAAGGGCTTATTAAAATCCTCATCTTTTAGCCCTGTTGCCCTTAGCAAACTTCTGTGTGGGGCGCGATTATGTCCCTTTTTTACAATATCACTTCGCATAGAATCTCCTTAATATTTTGTAGTAAATAATTATACTTGAAGATTCTTAGAATCTCGTTTGTGGATTCTAGGCTTGGGGGCAGTGCTTTAGAATCTATAAAGTGGATTCTATATAGTGTGTAAGCTCTAGCTCTAGGGCTTTTGCTTTCTCTTGTGTGGTGGCAATGCTAGATTCTATCTTGTGTATATGAGCTACAATTTTTTCTTGCACTTTCAAAGGCGGCAGGGGGATTTTTAGATTTTGTAAATCACCTTGAGATATTGCAGGGTAAAGAGCTCCAGACATTATTTGATTAAAAATATCAATGCCAATTTGAGATTGTAAAATGTGCTTTATATAATGATTTGTTACGATATTTTTAGAATCCACAACTGCAAACCCACTAGAAACAACAAAGTTATTATATTCTTGTTCTACAACTGCAAATGCACCAAGATTTGGTCTAGTTAGCGAAATCAATAACTCTCCTGTTTTAACGAGTGTTTTTGCACGAGATGGGGCATTATCATAATGAATCAATGAATACCCATCAATGCCTTTTTGTGTAACATTAGAAATTTGAATATAAGGAAATGTTTCATTTTTGTAATACTTATGCCAATTTCTAT
This sequence comes from Helicobacter bilis ATCC 51630, assembly GCF_000686565.1. Taxonomy (GTDB): domain Bacteria; phylum Campylobacterota; class Campylobacteria; order Campylobacterales; family Helicobacteraceae; genus Helicobacter_A; species Helicobacter_A bilis. Next base: position 53,501 of record NZ_JMKW01000008.1, on the reverse strand, counting down.
TGATAATCTCACAAATCTCGCCGAGTGTTTTAACTTCCCAGCCGTGCGGTGGCGGAGTAGGGATAGAATCTAGTAGGGCTTTTAAGTCTAGTCCCGTCATTGCGAGATTTTGCGTAGCAAAATCGTGGCAATCCATAGATTCTGTAAAATCCGCTTTTATGTTGTTTTGTGGATTATGGAAAGCTTCGGCTTCGCCTCGCAATGACAATGTGTCAAAATCTCTTTTAGATTCTATGTTTGTAGATACTTCGGCTATCGCCTCAGTATGACAATTTGGCTGTTCGGTATGGTAGGGGATAGAATCAGTGTGGCAAAGGTTTATAGCAATGCTTTGATTATGCCTTGTGTCCCAGCGGTCTAGGTCTTTAAAGCGGATAATGAAGACCTTTTGCCTTTTTGCTTCTTGCTTTTTTTCCAGTCCAAGTGCTATATATATATATGCCTCTATCTCATCTTTTAGGCGTTTTTCTTCTTCTTGCAAGGCTTTAATTTGTGCTTTTATGGATTCTATTTTGGCGACTATTTGCTTTTGAATCTTAAGTGGGGGCAGGGGGATTTTTATTTTTAGTAATTCTTTAAATGAAATGTATTGCCTATTTGTTGTCCCTGTAACTTGAGAATCCAAAAATTGTTGAAAAAACTTGCAAGAAAAAAGATGTTGTAAAAATAATAAATCAATTTTATCAGTATTTATTTTAGCTTGTATCATATTGTGTGAAGCGTAATACCCAATATGCTCTGTTAAAGTAACGCCAAAAGCACCATTTTTTGTATCCACTTTACACCAAAATAAATTGCCCTCTTGAATTTTTTGATAGCGTTTTGTTGTTTTTGTTATAAGTGTATTGCCCTTTGCCGTTCTGTTGTGATATACGCCTAACCCATAAGAGCGAACGCCCAAAATATTATAGTCTTTGTTTGGATTAAGTGTTTCGTATTCAACTTCTGCTTGTGATAGAAGGTCTTCAAATAATACTTGCTTATGGCTTGATTGCAAAGATAGGCTAACATTACTTTTTATATCCCACCGCACTAAATCCCTAAACCATACAACTTGCACTTTACTCATTTTTATTCCTTACTCACTTATTTTTAGAATCTTGCGTTATAATTCTATTGTTTTCAAGGGGATCCTTGTTCCCCACTCTTTGTTCCTTGCTTTTTCTTACTACTAGCTTTTTTATCATTTCTTTAAACTTTCCTTGTGATTTTTAGAATCTTGTGTTATAATGTCGGCGTTTTCAAGGGGATCCTTTTCCCCACCCTTTACTTTCTCTACAAAATAGCTTATAAAATCTCTCAAAAACAATTCAATTTTACTTGTTTCTATACTGATGATTATCTTTTCTTTACCACTTTTTACGGATACACTTAGTCTTGGTTTGCCTTGTTCGTTGAGTTTATAGAGATTCTCAAAGTGAAAGGCTCTATTGCGAAGATTCCTAAAAAGATTAAGAAAAATGCTGACTTTTTGGTAGTTTCTTAAAGGTTTAGTCTTAAAGCTGTTTTTATTCCCATTAAAATAGCGTTTAAAGTCTAGGGTATCTAAAAATTCTTTGTCAAAAAGCTTGTTGTGGATTTTGTAAAAATCTATAACCTTAAGCCAGAATCCTAAGCTTTGATGTGAGATGATTTGATGTGGCTTAGTATGCTTTGGGCTTGTCTTTAGCTCTAGCTCTTGTGGCAATTCATCTAGCCATTTAGCATTATCAAGCACAAGGGTGGCATTTATGTGATTTCGCAGGATAATCTCTAGCATTCCTAATGTTTGGGCTATGCGTGATATAAGGGCTAGATTATCAAAATGCTCTTGCGTGCTTGCATAAGCGTTTAGTCGCTCTTGTGAAAAAAGGCTTTGTAATTGTGCGGTGCTGAGTGTGTGAAACATTATTACCCTTTATTATTCTTGCTCTGTTTTCTTCCATTGTATGTTGTATTCTTGTAAAAACTTTTCAAAATAGCTTAGAATTCCCTTTTGCTTTAGGGACTTTTTCAAGCATTTGCCATTGTCATCTTTATGCACTTCATAGCTATCTAGTAGCTCATTTTTGACATTTTCGCCCATTTCGCCCGTGCTAGTGATACCTACAAACTCCGGCTCTGCCATAAATATGGGGTAGTCAAAGTCTATTTTGGTAAGCTTGAAAGCTTGCTTTTTTATACTAGATTCTAGCTCTTTTAGCTCTTTTTTTGCCTTGGCTTTGTCGTTTGCGTTGTATTTAGTTATTTTCTCGCCCTTTGCTTTGCGATAGTTGATAATGGTTTCTAGCTTGTCTAGTGTCTCTTTGTGCTTTTGCCTTAGCTCTTGCGTGTGTTTTGCTAAGAGAGAGTTAAACTCATTTTGCTCATTTTGGCTAAATTTTTGCAGAAATAAAATAGAGCTTTTCACACTTGCTTTACTGCTTGTGAAAGTCTCTTGTGGGAGTGAAATCACAGCGCGTAAAAATGCCCTGCCTTCTACAAACTCTCGCACATATTCGGCATTTGGCGTGTTAAACACGCCCTCTGGCAAGACGATTCCCATTCTGCCACTGGGCTTTAGCAAATCTAGGCAGCGGTTTATAAACAAATGCTCGGTTTTATCAGATTCTAAATTGGGCTTTAGGGCAAAGAGGGAGGCGATAGGCTTACCTATGTTGTCTAGGATTTTGCGTTGGGCGTTTTGGTAGGTCTCTTTGCCATAGGTTTTGTAGTAGTGTTCTATCTGCTCTTTTTTCTCTTCAGTGCAAGTTACTTCGCCGTTGTTGTTTAGGTAGGTTTGAGCGTCTTCTGCTCGTATGGTGTTTTCTTTCCTTACATTTGAGCCAAAGGGAGGGTTGGTTAGGATTATATCAAAGCGGTTTTCAAAGATTCCATTGATGTTTAAAAGCCCATCGTGGTGGTGAATCCCGCCGTGTCCATCGCCGTGCATTATCATATTCATCTTAGAAGTTCTTGCCATTCTGTCATTTGCATCTGTGCCATAAATGCAGTGGTTTGAAAGCTTGTGTAGCCTTGTGCCTTGCGTGTCAGTCTCTAGCTGTTTTTCTAGCTCACTCTTTTTGTCGTTGAGCTTTTTTGCTTCTGTGTCGGTGATGTTGTTTATATCTTTGAGTATGGATTTTTTATAGGCTTCATATTGCTTGATGATGTCTTGCTGTATGAGCTCACGCACTTTGCTAAAGATTCTAATGAGAAAGCCCCCGCTACCACTTGCAGGGTCGCAGGAGACTTCATCTTCTTGTGGGTTTATCATCTCTATCATAAATTCTACAATGGGTCGTGGGGTGAAAAACTGCCCTAATTCTCCCCTAAAAGTCTGCCCTAAAAACTTCTCAAATGCCACGCCTTTAATATCGCTTGAAGTGTTGGATAGATTGTAAATTTGAAGTCTTTCTATGATTTTATAAATAGTGGCGTTTTTTAGCTCAATTTTTTCGTTATCTATGAAAATTTGGTCTTTTGCAAATTCTTTTTTCGTTTCATTAAAGAGCCATTCTAGGTAGTTTGGATTATATTTTTCTGCCTCTTTTACATATTCTATTGTAAATTTATTATCCGTTTCACCCTTTATGAGCTTTCTCTCTACATACACTTTCATAAACAAAATTTTTGCGATTTCATCAAAGGCTTTTGTGGGGTCAAACTTATCATTATCGCGTATGGAATTGTGGCATTCCCATAAGATTTTAGCAAACTCATCTTCTTTAAAGGCAACTAAATCTTTGAGTAGTTTATCTATGTCTTTATCACTTGCGTTATTTTCTGGGATATTTGCTATCTCTTGGATATGCCCGGGCATTTTATCCTTTATCACACGCCAGAATCTTGTCTCATAGCTATTGTGCGTTACAAAAAATGGCGCATTTGTAAGCCTTGCATAGCTTTCCCCTTGTGCATAATCGCTTTCACTTATGCGAATGGTGTCTGCCTTGCACTCTACGATGATTAGGGGAGGATTCTTATCCTGCTTATCTTTGGGGCTTTTCCATATTACAATATCAGCCCTTGCGGCGTTTTTGCCCTTTTGCGTTTTGGCTTCTTCTTGCATTTGCTCTAGGCTGTAACCATAGCTATTTACAAGCGTGCAGATAAATTTCTGTCTTATAATCTCTTCTGGTGTAGCGACTTTGTATTTCTTACCTAATGGGCTATAAATCTTACCCTCTTTGTTGTATTGTAGCTCTAGCTTTTGTGTTTTGTGCATTATTGTCCTTGCTTGGATTTAATTGTGGAATTTTACCATTAAATATAAATGATTGCTTGAAGTGAATCTAGTTTGTTTCAATGGTTTAGCTACAATGTAGCAAACGCATTGTAGGCTGTGTGAAAAATGCTAATATCAAAAGGGGCAAAAATGTCATTACAAAATCTTTGTGCGCAAAGGGAATTATTTCTTGCACAATATGCAGATATGGAAAAACCTATCCAAACTTTGCGTGAGTTATATCAAGATAATGGTGAAAAACTCGTTGCTGTTGAGAGTTTTAACAAGTATATGGAGCAAAAAAGTGAAGTATTTGATGATTTTCAAAATATAGATAATAAAAGGCAAAAAATTGATGAGCTTAATAGGCAAATACATTACGCTGTGTGTGCGATATTGCAAAATATCAAAAAGGAATCGCAGACAACGAAAGATACATTAGAGATGACAATAAGATATTTGCGGGAATTGCAGATTCGTTATGATACGCAAGAATTTATTGAGTCGCTTAAAGGTGTGGGAAAATATGTAGGCAAACATTTGTCTCTATTTATTTGGATTCCAGCTGTCATTGGGGCATTGATTTTGATGTGTTATTTTGCTTTTAATGCTCAATATTTGCGACCTATCAGCAAAGATAGTGTGCTGTATTATATTTTTGCTACGACTATTTTGGGTGTTTTTATTGCTTTTGCGATGGGTATATTTTTTCTTTGCCCTATCTATGCTATTCATCTTATATTTTATGATAAGCCAAGACCAGAAAAATGGGCAAGTATGGCTTTTGGGGCTATTGCTGTATTGCCAACGTCTGGTTTGTTTGTGTTTATATTGCTTTATTTGTTTGATATTCAGCTTGGTTATAAATTTTTTGCATTTGCGATATGCTCCATTGTTCTTTATGCTTTACTTGTCCGTATTTGTCTTGCAAAGCTAGATTGTCTTAATTTTGAAAAGATAATGCTATTTGCTACATTGTCTTTTATGTTAATGTGTGCTTATCTTATGATAGTGGCTTGGATCATTAGATTTGATCCTGATATGAATCTCACATATTTTGTTGCTATTTCCATTCTTATTGTTTGTTACTCTATATTGTTTGTGGGGGCTTTGGCATCTACTCGTTTTAATTTGGTAAAGTTTTCATTTGTAATTGGCATTTTATGCCTAGTAGTTATACCTTTTTTGTTAAGCTCCTTTATTGTAAGCAAACTCCACATAGGCAACTACGCAGCAAAAGAGCTTATTTTCACACAAGAAGCCGCAGATTCTATCGCTCTATGTCAGCCAACACAGGGGGCAAATAACACGCTTACAATTTCTAATGCAAAGGTTATCTCTTCGCTTGGAGAGTATATACTCTTTGAATGCAACGGCATAGAAGGTCGCCGAAAAGTCCCAACGCGATTTTTGCTAGGGGAGATATTGCAATCAAATGCAGACAAAGATAAAAAGTAGATTCAATAAGAAAATCAATAATGGGTTTATGGTAGCCTATTAAAAGCTGACTTGATTGCTGTGTTTGGATAGGGCAATAATGATTCTAGAATCCTTAATACATATACCCCCTATATGTATATTTACAAATATATGGAATAATGCCTAAAAATTGATACCACGATATGAATAAAAAAGGCATTGCAAATGGATAGGCAAACAATATCAGCTACAACTCAAGCATTTTTAGCAGATGATGAAGATTTAACACAAGGTAGCACTTTAGCAAACCCCATATAAAGATTATACGCTTTCAATCTCTGGGCTTGATTGTCCAAGCTGTGCTTCACGCATAGAAGACTCTCTAAACGCCCTGCCACAAGTGAGTAAGGCAAATGTTGATTTTAACACCAACACACTCTATCTTTCAACAAGTGATTTAAGCCTTGCTAAATCCACAATTTACGCCATTGAGCCACAGGCTAGGCTCACTTCGCCCCAAGATTCTACATTTGTAGTTTCCACGCAAACGCCACAATCACAAAAGGGCTTTGTATTTTTAGAATCTGCGTTTATCCTCACACTTATAGGGATTTTTGGCTTATGTATGGGGGCGTTGCACTTGACAACTTTTGGGGAGCAGAATGCCCCTTATGTGTATGGAGTTTTAGCTCTTTTGTATCTCATCGCTGGAAAGCCTATTTTTTTAAACATGCTCAATAGAGTTTTTTGGATATTTTACGCAGCAATTTATAGAACAGACACATAAAAATTGGCTTCTACACAGCATTCAGGACTTTTATTTCCCAATTAGCTCTATTAGTTTAGGAGTCAACGCGATAAGCTGACATTATCATCTCTCTTTAGTATTTTTCTGCCACATACTTCATTTTATTTTGCTACCACATTTGCCCAATCTAAAAATAACATAATTTTAACACCACTAATCCACTTTAATCACGCTTGATTGCCATAGTGATATAAACATTGATGATACTGGTGTTCAAATTTAAAATTCAAGCCATGCGTAAAAAGTGTGCGTCTTTTGTGATTATTTGCCTATTTTCTAAATCAACTGAAAGCACATAGCGGTCAATATAAGGTATCAAAAAATGCTTATCAAGCACGAGATAATGTGTATTTGCTATCTCTTGTATGTCTTTTACAATGCCAAGATTTATGCCATCTTCTACTACGCACATGCCGATAATATCAAAGTAGAAAAACTCATCTTTTTCTAGCGTACATAGCTCTCTTGTATCATCAAGTGTGCTATAAAAAAGCATATTGCATAAAAGTTCTGCTTCTTCGCGTCTTATGATTTCTTTAAATTCTATAACCTTTTTTGTGGAATGAAAAGTTTTGAGTATTAGGGGCAAATATGCCCTTGTGTTCTCTTGTGTGGGATTATGTTTTGTAGCTATTAAATCAGTCTTATTCTGTGTTTTGCTTGTGTTGTTAGAATCTAGCTTATTAGGATCAGATAGAATAGATGAAAGCTTATCTATGTATTCCACATAAAATACATTGCCACTAGCTAAAATCTCGGGAAAATCTGTTAGTATCGTAGCGCGAATACCGCCTTTTAATCCTACACTTCTGCCAAACTTGCCGACAACAACCATATTTGATGGTGTGAAGTGCGGTAAAGATTCTATGTATTTTGCATGATTAAGGGGCATTAGAATCCAAAATTATTGCGACTTTGCATTACCACATGGATTTGTGCTATCATGGGCTACGACTACAAGCTCGTATGAGACATTATCCTTTGCCTTACATGCAGAAACGACATTCTTCAAAGCACTTACCATTTTGCCATCTTTGCCTATTATCTTACCTATATCTTCGTTTGCAACTTGAATGCAAATCATATAGTCAGAATGTTTTCCTGCACTCGTGGTAATCGCCACATCATCTGGATATTTTACAATTTTCTTAACATATTTTTCTAAGAAGTCTTGCACAGAAAACTTTTGCATACTACTTACTGCCATATAATTATTTGCTCAAAATCGCAACTCTTTCACTCATTTTTGCACCGACACTTTTCCAATATTCTAGTCGCTCTCTATCTAGCTTTACAACTGCTGGATTAGCCACAGGGTTATAAAAACCAATAGATTCAATCCAACCACCATCTCGTCTTTTTCTTGAATCTGTAACTACTATTCTATAAAATGGTTTTTTCTTACGACCCATTCGTGTTAATCTAATTACTGTTGCCATTGTATTCCTTATAAATGAAAAAAATTTTCGCTATTCTATCACAAAACTATGAATTTTTATAAATATTTTCCCAAAATTAAACTCTTCTTTCCAAAATCTAAACCAAACATACTATGATAGTAAAAAGCAATCAAGCAAAATCAATAAACACACAAGGCAATAAGCAAGTAAAACAATACTAAAATTTTTATTGTAAAATTCATTTATTAAAGATAAAGGCAGAATATGCAGATTCCATGCTCTCATTGTAAGCAAGTATATAATAAAGACGCATTAAAAGAAGTAAAAGATACAGAATCTAATGACACTTTATATTTTTGCTGTAATGGCTGCGAGCTTGCCTATTCGCTTTTAAAATCATGCAATTTAGAATCTTTTTATACAAAGCTAGGCGATAATACACTGCAAACAAAGAAGCTACAAGATTCTAAAGTGGCTACAAACTTTAACTCTATAAATTTCACACAAAAATATCTAAAAGATTCCAATGGCTTAAAGGAAGTGCATTTCATAATAGAGGGCGTTGTATGTGCAGCATGTGTATGGCTAAATGAGCAGATTTTAGCAAAGATTAAAGGTATAAAAGAACTAAAGATAAACTACACTACACATAAGGCAAAAATACTTTTTGATCCAAATGAAACAAGCTTTCAGCAAATCTATGATGAGGTTGCAAAGATAGGCTATAAGGCTATTGTTTATGACCCACAAGATAGGGAGCAAAATGATAATGTGAGAAATAGGGAATACTACATTAAACTAGCCGTAGCAATATTTTGTGCGATGAATGTTATGTGGGTAAATGTAGGGCAGTATAGTGGCTTTTTCTCTGGGATAGATTCTATATCAAGTAATATTTTAAATCTTGCGAGTTTTATCCTTGCTACACCTGTGCTTTTCTTTTGTGCGAGTGATTTTTATAAACAAGCATATAAGGGGCTAAAAAATGGCGTAATAGGCATGGAAATGCTTGTAATAACTGGCACAACCCTTGTGTATTGCTACTCGATTTATGCGTGGCTTAGTGGGAGCGGGCATACTTATTTTGAATCTGTGTGTATGATTATTTTATTTGTGCTAAGTGCGAAATTTTTAGAATCTTTAAGTCAAAAAAGGGCAAATGATAATCTCTGTAAATTAAATGCGATACTACCGCTTGAGGCAAGAAGAGAGAGTGGCGAGATAGTATCAGTATATGATATAAAGGCTGGAGATACCTTGCTTGTGTTAGCTGGAGAAATGCTTTGTGTTGATGGAATCTTGCTTAGTCCAAACGCACATTTAGATTATGCTAATATTAGCGGTGAGAGTGTAGCTATCACAAAAGAAGTGAATGAAGAGATTATGGCGGGGGCGATTGCCCTTGATAAGCCACTTATCTACAAGGCACAAAAAAGCTTTGAAGATTCTAGCATGAGTAAATTAGCAAGGCTTTTAAAAGAGAGTGAGTTTAGCACGCCACAAATTGCAACGACTGCTTTTAAAATCGCTGGGAAGTTTAGCCGCATTGTCTTAAGCATTGCTTTATGTAGTTTTTGCTACTACTATTTTTTCACACAGCATGGCTTTGAGTATGCCTTGCTTATTGCGGTATCTGTGATTGTGATTGCTTGTCCTTGTGCGTTAGCTCTTGCTACGCCTATTGCTAGTGTAGTGGGCTTAAATGTAGGCTTTAAAAATCACATTATCTACACAAAGGCTGACTTTTTAGAATCCTTAGCAAAAGCAGATTCTATAATCTTTGATAAGACAGGCACACTCACACAAGGAAATATGAGTGTAGTAAGCATAAAGAAATATAGCGGTTTTAAGGAATTGCTTGGGGGTTGTGCTTTAGATTCTAAAGATTGTTATATGAAACAAAGCAAGATAAATCAAAACTTAGATTCTAAAAATTGTCATATTGACCTTGAGCAAAGCGAAGGGGAAATATCTCAAAACCTAGATTCTCACTCTTGTCGTATTGAGCGTAGCGAAATATCTAATATGGAAAATATAGAATCTAAACAAAGCATAGATTCTATTGATACAGATTCTGTAACTAAAGATTCTAAAAGAGATTTTTCGACTTCGTCTCGCATAATCCGCAAGGATTTTGCCCACACTCGCAAAAATGACAAGGATATAGAATCTACAACAAGCACCAAAACAAAACAAAGCCGCAGTTTCTTTAGTAAAGAGACAACGCAGGTAAAGCAGAAAGAAAAAGGATTTCTATATGCTTTACTCAAACACAACAACCACACAATCGCAAAAGCTATATTGCAATCTTTATATAAGGATAATGCAGAATTAGATTTATTAAAAGATTTAGCAAATACATATAATTTTAAAGACTTTTCACTTATTGCAGGTAATGGATTTGAATCCTATTATAACAATACACATATTATAGGTGGTAGTAGGGCATATATGGAAAAAATGGGAGTTAGTCTATACAATGATAGAGATTCAAACAAGACAGACACAGACGATGATATAACAGAATGCTTCATTGCCTATAAATTAGAGAATGAAAAAAGCTACACTCTTGCATATAGATTTGGCTTAAAAGATTCTATAAAAGATGGAGCAAAAGATCTTATCTTGCTTCTTCATAGTTATAAAAAGAAAGTAAGCATTCTTAGTGGCGATAGAGAAAGTGTTGTGAAAAAAGTAGCACAAGAGTTGCATATCAAAGACTATAAACATTCAAAAACGCCCTTGCAAAAGGCAGAGTTTGTGAAAGATTTAATAGCAAAAGGGCATAATGTCGTTATGATTGGCGATGGTTTAAATGACTCACTTGCATTAAAATACGCACAAGTTGGCATTGCTATGGGGAGTGGTAGCGAGATTGCCCTACAATATAGCGATGTGATTATCCTTGATGATAGTCTAAAAAGCCTTTCAAAAGCCTTTAAAATCGCACATAAAACACTGCGTATTATAAAAGGCAATCTACTCATGAGTTTAGTTTATAATGTCTTAGCCATTCCGCTTGCATTTTTTGGCTTTGTGATTCCATTATTTGCGGCGGCATTTATGAGTTTGAGTTCATTATGTGTTGTGCTAAATTCATTACGACTCTACAAAAGTAGGCTTTAATATTGTTTTTAATCCGCTATAATTTTAGCTTTTTTGTAAGTTATTGAATCTTTTTTGAAAATATTGGGAGCATTATGCGTCTTTTATTACTTATTTTTTGTATGTTTAGTCTATCTTTTGCAGAAGTTATACAATCTGTAAAAGTGAATAATATGACTTATATGTCAGAATCTCTAGCAAAAGATATAATCAATATAAAATCAGGCGAAAAGCTTGACTATGGCAAGGTAGATACTGCTATCCTAGCCCTTTATAAGCAAGGCTATTTTAATGATATTTATGCGACTTTTGATAATGGAGTCTTGCAGTTTTTTGTGAAAGAGAAACCAGCCATTGCAAGTATTGAGTTAAAAGGCTATGGCACACAGAGTGAAAAAGAGACAATTTATGGACAGCTTGGGATCAAAAAGGGCGATACCTATGATGATATAAAGCTAGATAAAGCCCTTGAGACCTTAAAGCAAATGTTAGAATATAAGGGCTATTATGGCAGTGTGATTGAGCCTAGCGTAGTAGAGCTAAGTGAGGGCAGAGCAGTAGCAATAACGCTAAATGTTAATCGTGGGGATACAATCATCATTGAAAAAAGCTATTATGAAGGTGCGACAAAGCTACCAAAAAGAAAGCTAGAATCTCTTAGTGCGAATAAGCAAAGAGACTTTATGGGTTGGCTACCCGGGCTTAATGCTGGTAAGCTTATGCTAGGTGAGATTGAGTTAGATTCTTTAAGGATACAAGATTCTTATATGCGTAATGGTTTTTTAGACGCACAGGTGTCAAATCCACTTCTTTCAGTCAATATGACAAATCACAAAGCACAGCTTTACTACAATGTAAGCGAGGGAGAGCAGTATAAAGTCAGTGGAATCTCTTTTGTAATTGATAGTGAGCATAAAGATGAAATCACAGAAGAAGAGCTAAAAAAAGATTTAAGCGCTAAGATTGGCGAAGTCTTTAATATACAAAATATAAGAGATGATTCACAACGCATAAAGCTAAAAGTAGCCGATTTGGGTTATGCTTATGTTGCGGTGAATCCAGACTTAAAAAAGAATGCAGAAAAGCAAGAAGTAGAAGTTGTATTTCACATTGACTTTGGTAAAAAAGTGCGTATTAATGATGTCTTAATCACAGGTAACACACGAACAGGGGATAGAATCATACGCCGAGAGATTCTCATTGCACCGGGTGATATTTACTCTCTAGGTAAGATTCAAAGTAGTGAGATCGCATTAAAGCGTATTGGCTATTTTGAAAATGTCCGCATTGATGAAAGGCGTATTAGCGAAGATTCTATGGATTTAGTCGTGAATGTTACAGAGGGTAGGACAGGGGAGCTTACCTTTGGTATCGGTTATGGTAGCTTTTATGGACTTATGGTAAATGCAAGTGTAAATGAGCGCAATCTCTTTGGTAGTGGCTTTGGGGCAAGTTTATATGCGAATGTAAGCTTTGGGGGCGATTTCTCTTTTTATAATACAAGCAGGACTAGCTTTTTTACCGCTACACAACAAGCCTTTAATCTAAGCCTTACAAACCCTAGAATCTTAGATTCTAAATGGAGTTTGTCTATGAATCTTTATTATAGTCGCTATCTTAACTATGTTTATACGCAGCAAAGCGTAGGTGGTGGCTTCACTGTTGGGCGATTATTACTTCCTACTTTAAGGCTTAATGTAGGCTATGATATTAATAAAACAGATACCTTTGGATTCTACAATCTTTACACAGGACAAGCCCAACCGCAGTATCAAAAGTATTATGATTCTGGAAATATTGATTACACAATTAATAATCCAAATTGGGACGGAAAGACAAATGCGGGACAAACAGAGGATTGCACTGCCGTTGGCTCTTGTAGTAACACCATCACGAACAAAGAATTTCTAAAATACCGCACACAAGGCTTATGGGATAGAAGCTATTCTGGTTGGGATAATGCACCTATTAAAAGCTCTATTACCCCAAGCCTTGTATTTGATAACACAGATGACTACTATTTTCCTAAGAATGGTAACTCTACAACGCTTTCTTTAAATATCGCAGGTATCGGTGGTGATGTGTATTATACAAAGCTGTATGCTAAGACTGGATTCTATTTTGATATTAGTAAATGGACTAAAATCGATTTAATCGCACGATATAAGGCACAAGGGGGCTATCTCTTCCGCTATAGTCGAAATCACTTTTTACCGCTTAATGATACTTTCTATATGGGTGGTGTAGGCACAATCAGGGGATATTCAAGCTATTCTATTACACCGCTAGACATTGATGGCTTACGCGTTGGTGGTGATGGAATCTTTACAAATTCAGTAGAGCTTAGCTATGGCTTAATCCCTAGTGCAAAAATGCGTGTAGCCTTATATGCAGATTATGGGATCTTGACCTATCATGGTGCAAATGGTGCGGCAAACTTTAAGCAATACGGCACAATTTATGGCAACTCAAGTATATTAGCAAGGGGTGCAGCAGGTGTCGCAGTCGAATGGGTATCGCCTATGGGACCCATTGTAATAGTAATCCCTATGCTATGGTATGGACCAACAGACCCTATGGGTATAGGACCTAGCAAAATCTTTAGCTATGGCACAGCAAATGACATTCGTGCAAGTGGTGGCTATCTTACAAACTATCCTAGCTTTTTTGAATTTACTATGGGGACTAGATTCTAATCTTTGTATTCCTATGTATAATGCGGATTCTAAAAGCTGTTTTGAAAGTGTGCGGATAAGTTTGCAAGGGTTTATATGTCATTATCATCATATATTTTGAACGCATTATCTTTGCGACAAAAGATAGTCGTTATTCTGCTTTTTAGTAGCGTTATGCTTGGTATTGTAAGTGTGTGTATTATGCGTAGTGAGTGGATATTCTCACTTCTTTGTGGCTGCTTATCTTATATACTACTTATGATAGTAACATTTCAGTCTATCCGCACAAAGATTACACAAAAGATACAAGAAGCCGACACAGAAGAAAAACTACTCAAATACGCAAGCAAATATGATGATGAAATGCAAGATATTACACAAAAAGTTATCTCACAAGATTCTAAGCATAACACAGAATCTTATCCAAATGGGCGGACTGCGGAGTTTAGGACGCAAAATAGCAAGATTTTAGAATCTCAACCATTTGGGCGGGTGCAGGGCGTAGGGGTGCAAGATAATGAGAATTTAGAATCTACACAAAACACCCCAACCCATACAGCACAGAATTTAGAATTTAATAATTGTCATATTAACCAAAGTGAAAGGGAAATATCTAGCAAATCTTTAAAACAGAATTTAGATTCTATTCCTTATGAGCAGAGTGCAGAGCTTAAAACACAAGGCAAACAAAATCTAGATTCTAAACCTTGTCATATTGAGCGAAGCGAAATATCTAATATGAACAATATAGAATCTAAACTAAGCAAAGATTCCATAAATAAAGTTTCTTCAATCCCCCCAAATACCCAAAACAACACTCAAACAACAGAATCTAATCCCAACACAAAGCAAAGCAAAAAAGAAAAAAGCAAAGAGAGATTAAAGCTGCTTGATTTATCAAAGGCGAGTTTAGGTTTTGAGCTTAGTTTTTCACTCCCTAGAATCTTTGTATTCATTGGCATGATTGTGTGTTGTGTTGTGCTAGTGTGGTTTAGGGCATTCTACCCGCTCGTATATCTTTTTGGTGTATTTCTTGGCGTTGTGATTATTATGTGCTTTTTACTTATGAAGCGATGGCATGATGATTTTATGCAAAATTCACACAAACACGACACCAAATCATGTAAAACTTGCTAGAATCTACAAAATCTTTTAATAGGAGCGGTTATGAAACATGTAGGTTTTGTATTTTTTGTGAGTGCGTTTCTTATGGTAAAGTCGGCATTTTGTGTGCCTACTACAATGCAAAATGCGTATGATAATATTTGCTGGACTTGTTATAGCCCAGAAGTTGCGGTGCAGAATTTTCTCTCAAAATACCGCGAACCATTGCGGAATCTATGCTTCAAAAAAGATGCTAAAGCATGTGAAATGATGGCTACTCTCTACTCGGCATTACAAAATGACATAGACGCACAAGACTATTACCAAATGGCTTGCAAACTTGGCGTAAAAGACTCTTGTGCTAAGGTGGATGCAGAAGAAGAATAGAATGTGATTCTGCCTCGTCTTTTTCTTACATGATAAAGCTATATTCTCGCTTTTTAAAGTGGGAATCTTTTTATTGCATATATACTTTTACAATATAGCTTAGAGATTAAAATTTTGTTGCAATGTGTTTTTGATGTCATAGATTAGACTTTATAGCACACATACATGGATAAAAGTAGAAAATAGACAAGCATATCCTTAAAGTCTATGTAAATATGATACAATTTTTCTTTATTTTAATATGAGTCTTTGCATAATGTTTGTTTGCAAAGGCGTTTGATTCTAAATAGCAAAGCCACAAATGGATTAAAAATGACAATACAAAAAAGAGATGAAAAAGATAGAAAAACACAGGATTCTAAAGCGAAAAAGGATATAACAAATACGCAAGATTCTAAAATAAAGACTCATGCAGTAAAAGCACAGAATCACAATGTAAAAAAAGATATGCCAAATCTACAACATGTTACCACAAAAGAAGCACAAGATTCCAATATTTACTCATATCATTTAGATGAGTTAGAGAGCCTTATCACCCCAAAATTTAGGGCAAAGCAGATATACAACTGGCTTTATAAACATTATGTCAGCAACATAGAATCTATGAAAAACATTCCAAAAAACTTACAAGAGATTCTAAAGCAAACCTTTAATTTCCCAAATCTAAAGCCCATACGCATAGAAGAAAGCGGGGACGGCACAAAAAAATATCTCTTTCAAACAAGCGATGGAGCGACTTTTGAGAGTGTGTTTATCAAAATGCGAGAGAAGGAATATGATGAAAATAATCGCGTGAAAAAGGGAGAGAAATATACTTTTTGCGTATCATCGCAGGTTGGTTGCCGTGTCGGCTGTGCGTTTTGTTCTACTGCAAAGGGCGGCTTTGTCCGCAATCTTAGTGCTGGCGAGATTGTCGAGCAGGTCGTAGCACTCAAACGCGATAATAATCTGTCCGCACACAAGAGTATAAATATCGTGTTTATGGGTATGGGAGAACCACTAGATAACCTTAATAATGTCGCAAAAGCCATAAAGATTCTAAGTCATGAAGAAGGGCTTTGTATCGCTACTCGCAGGCAGACCATCTCTACAAGCGGTATTGCCCCGCAGATAGAAAAGCTGGGAGCTATGAATCTTGGCGTGCAAATCGCCCTTTCACTACACGCCGTAGATGACGCGTTGCGTAGTCGCCTTATACCGATGAATAAGGTTTATAACATTGAGCGGGTATTGCAGGCGTTAAAAAACTTTCCACTTGATACACGAAAACGCATTTTATTTGAATATTTAGTGATTAAGGACATAAATGATGATTTAGCAAGTGCGAAAAAGCTAGTGAAACTTCTACATGGATTTAGGGCAAAGGTAAATCTCATTCCATTTAATCCACATGCAGAAAGTGAGTTTCAACGCCCATGTATTGAGAAAATGCAGGGCTTTGCTGACTATCTTTATAAGCGGGGTATTGTAGCAACGATACGAGAATCTAAGGGTATTGATATTAGTGCTGCATGCGGGCAGTTGAGAGCAAAGCAGATGAAAGCATAATTAAAATGCACTAATGTAGCTAAAATCATCAGGGTATGTATTATTTGATTAGAGTCTAAACATTACGCAACATTATAGCATGTTAATAAAAAAATGCTTGGTGTAAGCGAACATGACACATAAAATCTTTAAAGTAGTGTCATGCAAAATTTATAGATTCATAGCTTTTTAATCTTATGTAGTGTAACATTGCAATCATGGTTTATAAAAAGGAAAAAATATGAATAATACAGAAAATATACCATTTACACACTTGCATTTACATACAGAATATTCACTACTTGATGGGGCAAATAAGCTTGATGTTTTAGCAAAACGCATAAAAGAGCTTGGCATGAATAGTGTCGCAATGACAGATCATGGCAATATGTTTGGGGCTATTGAGTTTTATAAGATTATGAAAAAAGCAGGGATTAAGCCCATTATTGGCATTGAAGCCTACATTCACAATAAAGAAGATTTAGGTGATAAATCCCCAAATACACCAAAATTTCATATATGTCTGTATGCAAAAAATGAAGAGGGATATAAGAATCTTATGTATCTATCAAGTCAGAGTTTTATACAAGGATTCTATCGCACTTCAAGGATTAATAAAAAGATTCTAAGAGAGTATTCTAAAGGTATTATTTGCTCTTCTGCATGTCTTAATGGCGAGATTTCATGGAATCTAAACCTTAGTCCATACATGGATAACAAAAAGCGAGAGAAAAAAATTATCATGGGTGCAAAAGGATATGATGGTGCAAAAGAAGCCATACATGAATATCAAGATATTTTTGGCGATGATTTCTATATTGAGATTATGCGACATGGCATAGCAGACCAACGCTTTATTGATAATGACTTATTGCGATTAAGCCTTGAGACAGGGGCAAAGCTCATTGCTACAAATGACGCACATTATACAAATAAAGAAGATTCTAGTATGCAAGAAGCAGCTATGATGATAGCTATGGCAACTGATATTAATGACCCAAAGAGATTGCGACACACCGTTCAAGAGTTTTATATCAAAAGTCCAAAGCAAATGCTTGATTTATTCATGGATATACCAGAAGCAGTATTTAATACACAAGAGATAGCAGATAAATGCGACCTTACTATCGACTTAAAAGATGATAAGAATCCACCCACCCCACCAAGCTTTAAGTTTGCAAAAGAGTATGCAGAAAATGAAGGGCTTACAATACAAGATGAAGCAGAATATTTTGCCTATAAATGCAAACAAGGTTTAGTAAAAAGATTAGAGCAAGTAGAAAAAGACAAGCATGAAATATATCATAAACGCTTGCAAGAAGAAATAGACATTATCACACAGATGAAGTTCCCCGGCTATATGCTTATTGTATGGGATTTTATCAATTATGCAAAGCAAAATAAGATTCCAGTGGGACCAGGTAGGGGAAGTGCAGCAGGTAGTCTTGTGGCATATTGTTTAGAGATTACAGATGTTGATCCAATTAAGTATAATTTGCTTTTTGAGCGGTTTTTAAATCCAGAGCGTATATCAATGCCCGATATTGATACTGACTTTTGTCAAAGAAGACGTCCTGAAATGTTTGAATATATGAAGGCAAAGTATGGTGAATATAATGTTGCACAAGTTATCACTTTTGGTAAAATGCTTGCAAGAGGCGTAATACGAGATGTGGCTAGAATCTATGGTATGTCCATTCCAAATGCGGATAAATTCGCAAAGCTTATTCCATCAAAACTTGGTATTACATTAAAGGGCTATACTGATAAAAATGGGAACCATATTGATGGAGCATATGAGTTAGAACCAAAAATCCAAGAACTGATTACAGAAAGTGAGCATGACAGAGATGAGAAAAATAGGGGGCTTCCAAAAAAAGTATGGGACATGGCATTAAGGCTTGAAAAGCTAAATAGAAATACGGGCAAACACGCCGCAGCTCTTGTGGTAGATTCTGAAAAAGAGTTATGGCATAAAGTCCCCTTATATGTGAGTGAGCGGACAAAAGGGGTTATGGTAACGCAATATTCCATGAAATACTTGGAGCCAGTTGATTTGATCAAATTCGACTTTTTGGGATTAAAGACGCTAACTGTCATACAAGATGCACTTGACATTATAAAAGATACGAATAATATTGATATTAATCTCTCAACACTTGATGTGAATGATGAAAAGGTATATAGGACATTGCGTAGTGGAAATACACTAGGGATATTCCAGCTAGAATCTAGCGGTATGCAGGAATTTAATCGCAGATTGCAACCAAGTGGTATTGATGATGCAATTGCACTTCTTGCATTATTTAGACCAGGTCCTATGGAAAGTGGTATGAGTGATGAGTATATCAATAGAAAGCATGGGAGGAGCCCAGTAAGTTATACTTTTAAGGAATTAGAACCTATCTTGAAAAATACTTATGGTGTGATTGTGTATCAAGAGCAAGTTATGCAAATTGTGCAGGTGATAGGCGGATTTTCTTTAGGTGAGGCTGATCTTGTAAGAAGAGCAATGGGTAAAAAAGATGCACAAATCATGACAGAAAATCGCACAAAGTTTGCCGATGGTGCAGAGAAAAATGGCTTTGATAGGACAAAAGCAGAAGAGCTTTTTGACCAGATAGCAAAGTTTGCAGAATATGGATTCAATAAATCGCATTCAGCCGCTTATGGAATCTTAACCTTTCAAACTGCCTATTTAAAGACCTATTATGAGCATGAGTTTATGGCAGCAATGCTATCAAGCGAAAGTCATAAAATAGAAGCAGTCGCTACATACATAGATGAAGCAAGGGCTATGGGTATTGAGATTTTACCCCCGCATGTAAATACCTCGCAAACTAACTTTTCTGTAATAATAGATTCTAATGGTAAAAAGAAAATCGTCTTTGGGTTGAATGCGATTAAAGGTGCAGGAGAAGGGGCTTTGCAAGGCATTATCGATGATAGAAAACAAAAAGGTGCTTTTAAGAATCTTGAAGACTTTATCACAAAAGCAGATTTTAAGAGAATCTCTAAAAAAGTGCTTGAACCCTTAGTAAAAAGTGGTAGCCTTGATAATCTTGGCTACACGCGTGCAAGTATGCTTGATAATCTTGATTATATTTGCGATTTAGGCAGAAGAATGTCTAGGGAACGCAGTGGTGGTGGGCTATTTGGCGCAGAAGAGCTATGCCCTGAATTGCAAATAAAGCCTTTGCCAGAACTACATAATAAAAGCCTACTTGAATATGAATATGAAAGTTTGGGAATCTATCTAAGCGGACATCCGCTTGATGACTTTAGAAGTGAGATAGAACAAATAAAAAATGTTGTAAAAATCGCAGAGTTAGAGAATATCGCCGATGGATCAAGGGTTATGCTTATAGGAAAGCTAGAAGACTTACAGCGAAAAATGAGTAAAAATAACCGCACTTATGGCACAGCAAAGATTATGGACTTTAGCGGTAAGCAACCTTTAACTTTATTTGAAGATCAACTCAACTTGCTTGATAGCTTTGACCTAAGCAATCCTATTGGCATAGTAGGCAAACTTGAAAAAGAGAGAATGGTAACAGAGGGCGAAGATGGCAGTGCTGAGGTAAGCTATAAAATAGAAATAAGAGTGCATGAAATCCACACATTACAATCATGCAAAGAGATAAAATTGCGTGTGAAAAAAGATAATGCAAAATCACAAACAAATACACAAAATCCTAAAACTTTTACAAAGCAATCTATGGATTCTAAGCTGCACAATAACGCAGTCTATGGAGATTCTATCCTTGATGAAGCAAATGGCATTGAGCCGCTTAACCTCGTAGCAGATATGGATATAAGAAACTCATGTCTATGTGCGCTAATGCAGAGTGTCATCACAGAAGAACAAGTCAGTGCCATAGCAAATATTATGCGTTCATCTCAAGGCGATACAAGATTTGGTATAGGCTTTCAAGATAGCGTGAGTGGCAAAACCTTTATTTTTGAGAGTAGCATGTATCTTGATGAGCGATTAAAGCATAAGATAGAAGAGATACTGCCTAATTGCACTTGGAAATATCTAGCGATTTAATGCTTTCATTCTCTGCAATAAAGTTTTATATTATTGGCTTTGTAGGTCTTTTATAAAACTTTTTCTTTATATATCCCCTCTCCCATTATAGACTATTTCATAGACTAAAAATTATGAAAACTATAAAATCTAATACGCAATATGTTCGTATAGTTCTATTACACCTAAGTCATCTTGTATAAGTGTGCGTGTCATTCGTTGATTTTTCTTTTTTAAGCAACCGCTTAAGTCAAAAAAGAGTGTCTTATCATCTTTTTTCCAAAGTGTGTAAGTGCATTTTACATTATATGAGTTTATGAAAGTATAGTCGTGTTCTTTGTTATCCTGTGGTAAGCCTAGTTTTAAGATATTTGATAGGTGTGCTATGCGGTCTTTTTCTCTTGTTGCGTGATGGTGTTTTAAGTAGATGACTAGATTTTCTAAAAAGATTCTATGCATCATTTCAATATCTGCTTGTGGATAAAAGCACCTTGTAGCATAGCACATAATGCTACCATCACACACTCTTTTTTGCCAAGTCTCATCGCATTTTGCATCTTCTACATAATCGTTTTGATTAAATAGAATTCTTATGCGTTTTATGGTTGTCTCTAGCCAATTTTCTTGTGTTTTTGTGTTAGTCTTTTGACGAGATTCTGTATTTTTAGTAGATTCTATTTTTTTAGAATCTACCTTAGAATCTGCTATCATAAGACTAGCACACACCATAAAAGCCATAATATATCTACACACAAAACGCATAAATCCCCCCTTTAAACACTACAATGTATCTGTGCTAATAGTCCTTAGATAGCCATTCTCACTTAGCATAACATAGAGTTTGCCTAGCACCGCCTTTTTTGTCTCTATGTCTAAATCACTATCTTCTATATGCTGCTTTAAGATTCTCTCAATCTCTTTTGTATCATAATCTAGGTCATCTAGCACATCGACTATTGTTTGTGCTTCTAATAGATTTGCGATTTCATAGCCTTTATTTAACTCATCATCAAAGATAACGCTAAATTCTGTTGGGTGCGTAAAGAGATTATGCCGCATACCTAGCACTTCTTGATACGCTCCAACAAGAAAAAAGCCTAGAAAATACTCTTCTTTTGACACATCGACATCATGTAAGAAAAGGGGCATTTGCGGATTAAATGAAATCTCACCATCACTATCACAGGTAATATCCCAAAGGCTTGCGGCACGCGTTGGACGGCGATTTAGCCTATCAAGTGGCATAACGGGGAAATTCTGCTCCAATCCCCAGTAGTCTGGCAAACTTTGAAAAAAGCTACAATTAAGCAAATATCTCTCTTGCACACTTTTTTGTATCTTTAGAATCTCATTATGATTTTTATACTTTAAAAGCTTAATCACTTTTTTGATAATCAAATGCACTAGCACTTCCGTATTACTTCTATCCTTTAAGTCGATGTAGCCCAAGTCAAAAAGTGTGAGTAAAGATTCCATGTGATCAAGGCTATCATGCAAGTATTCAATCGCATTTTTCTCTGTGATAGAGTTATATAAGTCATTTAGCTCTTCTACAAGCGGGGGATTAGAATCTTCTTTTAATTTCAACGCACTCTCTTCATACTCTTGTGAGAAAAGCTCTAGCACAGGGGCTACTAAAACCGCATGTGAAGCGGATATAAAGCGACCAGATTCTATAAAAATATCTGGCTCTAACTCATTTTTATTCTTTGCTATCTCTTTTAAGCTAAAGACGACATCGCCGCTAAACTCTGTCAAAGTGTAGTTTTTGCAATTCATACTTTCATGCTGTGCGTATTCCACTGCTAAACCACCGCCAATATTTACTGCGGTAAGATTCTTTGCTCCCATTTTTCTAAGCTCTGCATAGATATTGCCCACTTCTCTAATCGCCTTTTTTAGGGGTGAAATATCGCTTATTTGACTGCCGATATGAAAATGTATCATGGTAAATTTATGCAGAAGTTTTGAATGCTCTAGCATTTTCATAGCTTCTAAAAGCTCTGTTGAAGTCAATCCAAACTTAGAGGTAATACCCCCGCTTTTTGCCCAAATGCCCGTGCCAACGCTATGCAGTCGTATCCTTAAGCCAATATTAGGATAAGGCTCTGCCATCTCACTTGCAATCTCAATGATAGTTTTTAGCTCATTTAGCCCCTCTATTGTAAGGGTAATATCATGCCCCATATTTGCCGCGATAAAACCTAGTGAAATCATCTCTTTATCTTTAAAGCCATTCACGGTTATTGGACTGCCCTTATTTGTATAAGCCATAGCTACGATAAGCTCTGATTTACTCCCTGCTTCTAAGCCATAGCATTTACCCTTGCTAAGCTCGACTAAAGGCAGGACAAAATTTGGCATTTGATTAACTTTTAGGGGGAATACAGCTTTGAAACAGCCTTGATACTGATACTCTTTAATGGCGGTATGAAAAGCATCATAAACCTTTGTGATCTGATTTTCTATTAAATGTGGGAATCTTAAAAGCAGTGGTCCTTTATAGCCTTTTTCTCTTGCTTCTTTTACAATATCAATGAGAGCGGGTTTTACTTTATAATTCACCTTTACCACACCATCATCGATAATGAAATCATCATTTGACCAAAATTTAATGCCATAATCAACCATAATGCCTCCAGATTCTAACACTTCGTTATTTGCTTTGCTATGGATAGCAAAAAGCTTTAAAACATGAAGCACAGATTCTAGCAAATTTTAATTAAAAATGAAAAAATACTTTCATAAATGACTTGGTTGTGATATTTTTGGGAAATACTGCTGGGGTAGCGCAATAAAAAAGATTTGTGACTACTTTTAATATTGGGTTTTTGCAATCCTTTGTTGCTTTGGTGGCTTCACTTTATGATATTATATAAAATTATGGGGTAAAACATGTTATGCAACCATCTAAAAATATACTTCAATTTTTACACCTATTTGGTTTTGACATTAAAGCTAAACTTTCGCAAATGCACTTAAAAGCCCGCAATCTCCGCAAATAAAACGACAAGGATTCTATCACTCCAATCTTTATTTGCTACAAACCCTTACACACATACACACTCATATCCACAAGCCTATGTGTATAACCCATCTCATTATCATACCACGCAAGGACTTTTGCACTTTTGCCAATGGCGATTGTCTTATCTGGCACGATTACCGCACTCGCCTTGCTGCCGATAAAATCACTTGATACACGCATTTCATCATCAACGATAATAAGCCCTTTAAATGCCCCTTCAAAACTCTCGCCACTTTGAGCTTTATAAAATGCTTCATTGATAGAATCTTTACTTGCTTCGCTCTTTAGATTCACACTTAAATCCACCAAGCTCACATCAGGCGTTGGCACACGCACGGCAATACCATTAAGCTTCCCTGCTAAATGGGGCAATACAAGCCCGATAGCCTTTGCTGCACCTGTGCTTGTAGGTATCATAGATAGGGCTGCTGCACGCGCTCGGCGTAAGTCTTTATGTTTCACATCAAGGAGATTTTGATCATTCGTGTAGCTATGGATAGTGCTCATAAGGGCGTTTTCAATGCCAAAAGTAGAATCTAGCACTTTCACAATGGGGGCAAGGCAGTTTGTAGTGCAGGACGCATTTGATATGACACTTTCATTATTATATTGCGTATGATTGACGCCATAGACAAAAGTTGGCGTATTATCCGCAGGAGCGGAGATTATCACGCGTTTTACATTGCCTTTAATATGTGCTTTTGCTTTATCAAGGGCGTTAAACTTGCCCGTGCATTCAAGCACCGCTACCGCTTCACCAAAGTCAAGATTCAGCGGATCTCTATCGCTTAAAATCTTTACATTCTTGCTTTTACCTATGCGAAGTGTATTCTCATCTAACTTCTCAACATCATAGAATCTATGCACAGAATCATATCGCAGCAAATGCACTAAAGTATCTATACTTGCCGTGGTATTCATACTCACAAGCTCTACATCATCGCGTTCCCCAATAATCCTAGCCGCACATAGCCCAATGCGTCCCGTGCCATTAATCGCAAGTTTGATTGCCATGATTTATATCCTTTTTTGCTTAAAATATAGGTGTTTAAAGGCTGCATTGTAGCAAAAACTTGCAATTTTTTATAATTTAACTCTAAAATAACTTGATTTTCATACAAAAATCAAATACAATGCTAGCTTATCTTTTTAGCCTTGTGTGCTGTTTAAAGATAAATATATTTTATATAGGAGTTTTCGTTATGAAAAAGAGCGATTTTGTAAAAACTATCAAAGAAATCGGTGGTTATGCAAAGAAAGAGGATGCGGAAAAGGCACTTGATTCTGTTGTAGATGCAATTACACATGTATTGAAGTCAAATGAGACAGTTGAGCTTGTAGGGTTTGGTAAGTTTGAAAATGCGGTGCAAAAAGGTAAAGAAGGTAAGGTTCCGGGCACTGATAAGACTTATAAAACAGCGGATAAAATGGTGCCAAAATTTAAGCCCGGTAAAGCCTTAAAAGACGAGGTTGCAAGTATCAAGGTAAAAAAATAGACTTACGAAAAATTATGCTTTATAATTTCTAAGATTGTTATCCCTCCTTCAAACAAAAGTCGGCAATTCTTACTTTTTGATTTAGCCGTGATTGGTATGGTTAAATTGCTTGTGCTACAATGTTGTTTTATAAAGTTATGCAACATTTTCAAGGAGTAATTATGCCAAAAACCACAAGTATCACTTTAATGCAAGAAGCAAAAAGCATACGAGATATTACTATCAAAGACCAAAGGGTGTTGATCCGCGTTGATTTCAATGTCCCTATGGATAAAGATTTCAATATCAGCGATGATACGCGTATGCGTGAAGCCTTGCCAACAATTAACTATTGTATTGACAATGAAGCACAAAGTATTGTTTTGGTGAGTCATCTTGGCAGACCAAAAGGGCGTAGCAGTGATTTTTCACTCAAGCATGTTGTAAAAAGGCTAGAGAGACTACTCAATAAAGATGTATTTCTTGCCGATACAATAGAATCTGCAAAAGCCGCACAAAATGAAAATAGATGTCAAATCATCTTGCTTGAAAATATTAGATTCTATGAAGGTGAAACAAAAAATGATGAAACACTCAGTAAAAATCTCGCAAGTCTTTGTGATGTTTATGTGAATGATGCCTTTGGGACGAGCCATAGGGCGCATGCTAGCACTTATGGTATTGCGAAGTTTGTGAATCATAAAGTTGCAGGTATATTGTTGAAAAAAGAGATTGATTCCTTTGCAAAGGTGATTAAGAATCCATTGCGACCGCTTTTATTGATTGTTGGTGGAAGCAAGGTAAGCTCAAAGCTTAGTCTTTTGCAAAGAGTGCTTGATGTCGTTGATAAAATCATTATCGGTGGAGCTATGAGTAATACTTTCTTAAAAGCGTTAGGCTATGATATGCAAAATAGCCTTGTAGAAGATGATTTAATAAAAGATGCGATAACGATTCTAGAAAGTGCAAAAGAGAAAAAGGTAAAGGTATATTTGCCTGTGGATCTGGTAAGCACAAATAGCATTGATAGTCCAAGTGAGATTAAAATCACACCATCACAAGACATACCACAGAATCTCATCGCAGTTGATATTGGTCCTGCAAGTGTTAAACTTTTTAGTGAAGTGGTTACAGATTCTCAAACTATTATTTGGAATGGTCCGCTTGGTGTGTATGAGATTCACCAGTTTTCTCGTGGGACTTTTAATCTCGCTCATGCAATTGCTAATACTTATGCGTTTAGCTTTATCGGCGGCGGTGATATCGCAGACGCGATAGACAAAGCGGGGCAAAGAGATAATATGAGTTTTATATCCACGGGTGGAGGTGCTAGCCTTGAGTTATTGGAGGGGAATATTCTGCCTGCATTTGAGGTTCTTGATAAGAGGTCATAGATTCTATAAAATCTACAAATAAGTCGCTATCATTTAGGCATTCGCATACAAGATATTCTTTTATGCCAAGTGATTTTGCAAGTTCGGCATATTGTATAGCAAGCTCATATTTTGTTTCAGAGTTATCAATGGTAAAACTTAGCGGATATATAATCATATTGTTTGGAGCAAGGGATTTAATCACAGAATCTGTATAAGGACCAATCCACTTCACAGGTCCCACTTTTGACTGATAGCATAGCTGTATATCTTTAAATACAATATCATTTTTCTCTAATTCAGCTTGCAGCAGGGCTTTACAATCTTGGCATTCTTGCTGATAGGGATCACCTTTTTTAATGCGACTTATAGGCACAGAGTGTGCGGATAGAATCAGCACAAAATCCTTTGCATTTCTTCCATTTAAAGTGTCCTTAATGCTTTGTGTAATTGCCTTTATAAACAAGGGGTGGGTTGCATAGCGATCGATTGTTCTTATGTGTGGAGTAAAGTTTAGCGTCTTAAGGGCAAGTGAGACATCGCTAAAAGATGAATAAGTTGTAGTTGAGCTATATTGCGGATACATGCTAAAAAGCGTAATGTTATGAATGTTTTTTTGCATGATTTCTTGTATAACAGCTAATGAATAGGGTGGCACATAACGCATAGCATAAGTGTAGAATGTGCTTGGATTCCTCTTTTGCAATTTCTGTGTAAGTTTAAAAGTGATTTCTGTTAATGGGCTACAACCACCTATCTTTTCATACATTTTCTTGCTTTTTTCAATGCGTGAATTTACTATAACATTGCCTAGCATAGAGCGAAAAAACTCACTTTTAACGCTAAGGATACATGGGTCAGCAAACATATTTTTGAGAAAAGTGGCGACTTCATCTAAACTATTTGGTCCGCCCATATTGAGTAACACTACGGCTTTGTTTTGGGTTTGCATATATTTCCTTGTAAGTTTTGGGTGTAAAGATTCTATATTAAAGTAGCATTTACGCGTATTATAACAAGAATTTTGCTTTATTTATACGCTATATAAGATTGATTATACAAAATTAGATTCTAAATTTATTCTTAAAACAATTTGAATCTTTTCTACTAACTTAAGATAACAAACAGGATTCTAACGCATAAAATCTAAGCCATTATAGAATCTATCTAAGATTGCTTAATCGCACTATCTAGCTTTTGTATAAACTGCTGGCTTACTTCTTCCATAGCATTCAAATGCGTAATGATATAATCAATATCTGTGCTATCTAACTCTTTGCCTATCTTTTGTAATGCGTCAGTTACATTTTGAGTAATGATATCCCGACTTCTATCGACTTCCTGACTGCTTACAAGGCTAAAAAGAACTTTTTGACATATTGGGTCTTCAAAAAGATGTGATATAGCATGTTTGCTGAAATCTTGTGCCGGTTTAAAAAGCTTAAAGCTCAAATACGCATTAGATTTATACAGAATATGCTCAATTTTTGCTACATTGATAATAAGGCTTTTTTGCAAGATATTAAATGCACTATGCAGGGCTACGCTTTCATTGCCAAGATTCTCAAACACATCGGTAAAAGAAGCGATTTTACTTTGCGTGTCATTGATGATACGATAGACTTCTTCACTTCCTGCTTGAATGGTTGTGATCTCTTGTTGCATAGTTTGGATAACAAGTGAAATCTCATCAGTTGCTTTATGTGTGTTTTCAGCAAGCCTTCTTACCTCATCGGCTACGACTGCAAAGCCTCTGCCATGCTCTCCTGCCCTTGCGGCTTCAATACTTGCGTTTAATGCTAAGAGATTTGTTTGTGCTGCGATATTGATAATAAGTTGGATAACATTGCCAATATCACTTGAACGCTGTGCGAAGTTATTAATCGCATCATTGCTTTGAGCGATAAGTGTTAGGAGATTTGCTATACTATCAGCTATTTCTGTGATATTCGCTTTATTTTCATCTGCGATTTGAGTAAGCGACTGGATATTATCACTTACGCCGTGCATTTTACTCATTTCATGTGTTAAATCTGTGCTAATACTATTTAAGTCGTGATTTTGATTATCTAGGCTCATATTCATAAGTGATCTTGCAAGTGAGTTTTGGATACTCTCTTTTGCATTTGTCTCAATACTATTTAAACAAAAATTAATACTATCTATGTTTTTTACAAATGTGCCTTTCAAGCCCTCACCTAAGGCTCTTCTATAAAACTCATGATTTTGCGAAGCACTCACAGAAGTATTTACCTCACGCAGAAAGGCTTCAAGATTATCGAGTAAAACATTGAAATTCCCACCAAGTGTAACAAGCCTAGAATCTCCATGCAAATGAATAACGCGACTTTCAAAATCACCATCTTTTGCATGCTCTGTTACTTCAATAATGCGATCTAAAAATTGTGCATGTCTAGTCTCAAAAAATAAGCCCACACCTTGTGCCACACATGCAAGAAGTGCTATGCTTCCAGCAATAATGCCACCATTTAAAAAGCTTAATAAACCCGCAATGAAAGAAAGCAATATGCCTATTACCAAAAAGATTCTAAGCGACATGTCCATTCCTTTGAAGATTTAACACGAGATTATTGTAGGTTAGATTTGCATTTTTTGCATATTCAAGGATAAAGTTATATGACTTATTGACACCCTGTGTTTTTTCAATTTGGAGGGTTTGTTTATATATCTTGTCAATGACTGCTATTGCCGCTTCATTTGCTTTTCTACGCACCGAATAGTAGCCTATGATTTGATTGTGTTGGTTGTAGTTTGGTGTAACATTTGCAAATACCCAATAGAAATTATTGTACTTTGTTTTGTTCTTAACAAATGCAAAGGCTTCTTGACCTTGTTTGATATGTTCCCATAAGATTTTAAAAACACACTTTGGCATGTCTTCATGACGCACAATATTGTGGGATTTAAATAAAACTTCTTCTTCATCATACTCTGCATAATCTAAAAATGGCTTGTTGCAATACAGCACATTACCTTTTAAATCCGTTTTTGAAGTAATTAATACATCTTTATCAAGTATAAGTTCTTGCATATAACTCCCTTGTAAGTAATTAAATTGAATAATCATAGAACATAAAAGCGACCTGGCATTATAACATGTTAGGCTTAATGTAATATTAACGCTAGAACATATACTCTTTGTAGCCTTAACATTGTCTAGTATATCCACAATAAAAATAAGTAAAATCATAGTTTAAGGTTTATAAGAATATGACTTTGTTTATATTTTAATCATTTTGCTTACACTTCCAGATAGCAAAAGATTCCAAGTTATTAATTTATTTTAGCTTTAACAACTATCGGATAATCGAGATGTGGCTATCTATAAGCGGTAATATTTACACATTACACAACCGCATTCTCATCAATCACAATGCCAACAGGGCAGTGATCACTCCCCATTATCTCGGGGTAAATATGTGCTTCCTTAAGATTCTTAGCAAGGCATCTTGAGAGTAAAAAGTAATCAATTCTCCAACCCGTGTTATTTTGCCTTGCTTTGCCCATATAGCTCCACCATGTATAAGCATGCTCTTTATCGGGGTAAAAATAGCGATAAGAATCAATAAAGCCGCTCTCTAAAAGCACACTCATTTTTTCTCGCTCTTCATCAGTGAATCCTGCATTTCTGCGATTTGTTTTTGGATTTTTTAAATCTATTTCTTTGTGTGCTACATTTAAATCACCACATACAATCACAGGCTTATACTGCTCTAATCCCTTTAAAAAAGCACGAAAATCATCTTCCCATTCTTGCCTATATGTAAGCCGCTCTAGCTCTCGTTTAGAATTTGGCGTATAAACATTTACAAGAAAAAAGGTCGCATATTCTGCAACGATAATACGCCCCTCTTTATCATGGTGTGCTATCCCCATATCATTACACACGCTTAAAGGCTCTGTTTTGCTAAGAATGATTGTGCCAGAATATCCCTTTTTTTCCGCTTCATTCCAAAACTGATAATATCCATCAAATACAAAATCACTTTGATTTCTGTGCATTTTAGATTCTTGGATACAAAATACATCAGCATCGATTGTGTTAAAAAAGTCCATAAATCCTTTCGTCATACATGCACGCAAACCATTTACATTCCAAGAGATCATTTTCATATTATTGTCCTTAAAGTATTACACATAGATTCAATAAGGGAAAATTATAACCACAGAAATACAACATTACTTAATGCAAATATAGAATCACATTTCTAGCTACAATGTGTAACAAAAAGTAATAAAAGTGTTATTGAAAGTAAAAGAGTTTCTTAAAGTATGTTTCTTTTTAACACATGAAAATCCATAGATATCGTGTAAGCAAAATGAAAATCCCAGGAATTTACAAAATATTTGTTACAATTAAGATATAACAAGATCTTTACACACAGCAGCATAAACTAACAACATAGTCTTTTAGAGTATTTATTATGCTTCATTTACATACAATAATGTTTAAAGAGAATGTTTGTGTTTCCATTTGAAACGATAACCCAAAACAAGGAGAATATAATGTTAGAAATCAGATGGCATAGTAGAGCTGGTCAGGGTGCTGTAACAGGTGCCAAAGGGTTAGCAGATGTAATCGCTGGCACAGGCAAAGAGGTGCAGGCTTTTGCGACTTATGGTTCTGCAAAACGCGGTGCTACAATGGCGGCATTTGATAGGTTTGATGATACCCCTATTCTTAATCATGAGAAATACATGGAGCCAGATTATGTATTAGTGATTGACCCCGGTCTTACTTTTATCGCAGATATTTTTGAGAATGAAAAGCCTACAACAAAATATATCATCACAACGCATTTAAGTAAAGAAGAGTTGCAAGAGAAAAAGCCGGAGTTAAAGGATCGAGAGTTTTACATAGTGGATTGCATTAAGATTTCTTTAGAGGCATTGGGTAAGCCTATCCCAAATGCTCCTATGCTTGGTGCTTTCATTAAAGAATCTGGTCTTTTACCTATCGAAGAGTTTAAAGAAGCGTTTAAAAAAGTGTTGGGAAAAAAAATGCCACAAAAAATTATTGATGCAAATATGGTGGCAATCCAGCGCGCGTATGATGAAGTGCATTAATAAAGTATGAAAGGATAGATTATGCAAAATGCAAATAAAGGTTGGAATGACTTATTACCCGGTGCAGTTGTATTTCCACTTGAAACAGAAGGTGAAAAAAGCCTTGACCTACATCAAGAGGAGAGAAAATATACAGATAATAGCTCTTACACACTAAGCGTAGCACATTGGCGGACAGAAAAGCCCGTGCATAATGTAGAGCATTGCATTAACTGCTATTTTTGCTGGGTGTATTGCCCCGATAGCTCTATTTTAGTAAGAGATGAGAAAATGACAGGCGTAGATTATAAGCATTGTAAAGGTTGTGGTGTATGTGCTGATGTGTGTCCTACAAATCCTAAATCTTTAATTATGTTTCAAGATTTTGTTACAAAAGAAGATGCGATTAGTCAATGGCCAGCAAAAGAGAAGAAAGAGAAAAAGGCATAAGGAGTTAAACAATGGCAAAAGTATATGATTTACAAGAAGTTGAGGTATGGGATGGCAATGTCGCCGCTAGTCATGCCCTGCGACAAGCACAAATTGATGTAATGGCAGCATATCCTATCACACCATCGACGCCGATTGTGCAAGATTATGGCACATTTGTTGGCAATGGCTATATTGATGGCGAGTTTGTGCTTGTAGAATCTGAACATGCAGCAATGAGTGGTTGCGTTGGTGCAGCAGCAGCAGGTGGTAGAGTGGCTACTGCTACAAGCTCACAAGGCTTGGCATTAATGGTTGAGGTATTATATCAAGCAAGTGGTATGAGACTGCCTATTGTATTAAATCTAGTTAATCGTGCATTAGCAGCACCGCTAAATATACATGGCGATCATTCAGATATGTATCTATGCCGTGATGCAGGGTGGATTCAGCTTTGCACTTGTAATCCACAAGAAGCTTATGACTTTAACCTTATGGCATTTAAAATCGCAGAAGACTATGATGTAAGAGTGCCTACAATAGTGAATCAAGATGGCTTCCTAAGCTCACATACCGCACAAAATGTGCGTCCTTTAAGCGATGAAGAAGCATATAAATTTATCGGTGATTATAAGGTAAAAAACGCATTGCTTGATTTTAGCAAACCTGTTACTTATGGTGTGCAAGCAGAAGAAGATTGGCATTATGAGCATAAGGCACAATTACATGCAGCAATCATGGATTCTATGCCTGTTATTGAACGCGTATTTAATGAGTTTAAAGAAAAGACAGGCAGAGCATACAAGCCTGTAATGAGCTATGATATGGACGATGCGGAAGTAGCAATCTTTGCTATCGGCACAACCGCAGAATCTGCAAGAGTTGCAGCAAAGGCTATGAGAGAGCAAGGCATAAAAGCTGGAGTTGTAACTATCCATGTATTACGCCCATTCCCTTATAAGCAAGTAGGCGAGGCATTGAAAAACGCAAAAGCAGTTGCTATCATGGATAAGTCTTCACCAGCTGGGGCTATGGGTGCTATGTTTAATGAAGTGAGTGCAGCTATCTATCAAGCCGCTACAAATAATCGTCCTATACTTTCTAACTATGTGTATGGCTTAGGTGAGAGAGACTTAACACAAAAAGATATTAGAAAGATTTATAGCGAACTTGCTGAGAATGTGAAGGCTGGAAAGCTTACGCATAACGCACAGCAGTGGATTTGTTTGCGTGGTAAAGAAATGGGTTTTAATTAAGATTCTTAACTTTGAAAAGTTGTATTAAAAAGGAAAGATAATGACAAAAGAGATAAAAAATCTAAAACAATTTAGCAAAAGTGCTGAAAGATTTGAAGGTGCGCATTTATTGTGTCCGGGTTGTGCGCATGGTATGATTGTGAGAGAGGTTTTAAATGCAGTTGATGGACCAATAGCTATTGGAAACTCCACTGGCTGCCTAGAGGTTTCAACAGCAGTATATCCGCATACTTCATGGAATGTGCCATGGATTCATATCGGTTTTGAAAACGGCTCGACCGCTATTTGTGGTGCTGAAGCTATGTATAAAGCCCTTGAGAGAAAAGGCAAATACAAAGGGCAAAAGCCTAAATTTGTAGCATTTGGTGGCGATGGTGCGACCTATGATATTGGATTCCAATGGATTAGTGGCTGTTTTGAAAGAGGGCATGATTTCACATATATTTGCCTTGATAATGAAGTGTATGCTAACACTGGCGGACAAAGAAGTGGCTCTACACCGCTTGGGGCTAGCACCTCCACAACACCAGCAGGAAAAGTAAGCTATGGTAAAAAGCAAAAGAAAAAAGACTTGCTAAGCATTATGGCGGCACATGGAAGCCCCTATGTCGCACAAGTTGCACCAAATAAATGGAAAGATATGAATGCTAAGATAAAAAAGGCGATTGACACAGAAGGACCTACTTTTATCAATGCTATGAGTGCTTGCACGACTGAATGGAAATTTAACTCAAATCACACCGTTGAAATGAGTGATTTAGCCGTAGATAGCCTTGTATTCCCATTGTATGAAATCATTGATGGGCATGAGTTGCGTATCACTTACCGCCCTAAAAATGTCATTCCAGTTAGAGACTATCTAGCCGCACAAGGCAGATTCAAACACTTATTTAAACCAGAAAATGAGCATATCATCGAGCAATTTCAAAAAGATGTTGATGCTAGATGGGAGCTACTACAAAGAAGAGAGGAAGCGAAATTATAATACACTTTTCGAGTTTGCTATTCTCCATAACTATTCTTTTAAAACTATTGGGATTTGGATTTACTTGATGAAGTAGATTGAATCCTTAGAATCTCTACATGCACTCCCCATGCTATCCAATCGCTTTTTATTGACCCTAAGACACTACAACTCTTAAGTTATATGAAGTTATCATAGAGTATATAATTCAATCCGGTTTTATAGCCATTTGAGTGGACTGCTGGGTTCTAGCGTAACCGCAAATTCTAAATCCTACATTCATTGTGGTGTTTATGGAATCTATAAAGTATAGTATACCTATAAAATAACCCACAAACAAATTTTCACAAACAAAAAAATCACAAAACTTACAATTTTGTTGTATAATTTCTGCTTTGTGGAAAAACTCACATGTCAATCCTAAAAGTTGGTTGCCCTTTTTTGTGTGTTCAAGCTTAGGCTTGGTTTTACTGCAAATTCAAGGGTTAATGGGCATGGTGGCAAAACCAATTCACAAAATTTACTATTAAATTTTAAGGAGCTATATAATGGTTACTATGAAAGATTTGTTGGAATGTGGTGTGCATTTTGGACATCAAACAAGGCGATGGAATCCAAAAATGAAGAAATTCATCTTTGGTGTGCGTAAAAATATCCACATTATTGACTTGCAAAAGACGCTGCGTTACTTCCGCTACACTTATAATATCGTGCGTGATGCGGCGAGTGAGGGCAAGGTTATTATGTTTGTTGGGACAAAAAAACAAGCAAGTGATACTTTGAGAGAGTATGCTGAAAAAGTAAATGCACCTTATGTAAATTATCGTTGGCTTGGTGGTATGCTCACAAACTTTAGCACGATTAAAAAGTCAGTAAGAAAGCTTGAGATTATTGAAGAGATGGAATCAAGTGGGCAAATTGATCTTTTGACAAAAAAAGAAAAACTTATGCTTATGCGTAAAAAAGAGAAGTTAAATAAATATCTTGGTGGGATACGACATCTTAAAAAAGCCCCGGATATGCTTTTTGTTGTTGATGCACTGAAAGAAAAAATTGCGGTTGGTGAGGCAAGAAAACTTGGCATTCCAGTAGTTGCACCACTTGATACAAATTGCGATCCAGATTTAATCGACTACCCAATTCCGGGCAATGATGATGCGATCCGCTCTATTCAGCTTTTCTGTAAAGAAATAAGCGATGCGATTACAGAAGGGCGTGAGATGAATGGCATTGAGGGTGAAGAAAATACAGAGAGAACAGAGCCGCTACCTGCTACAGATGCTGAAAAAGATGAGGTAATGGCAGAATTACAAGCAGAAATGGAAAAAGAGTTTCAAGCAAAAGAAGGAGAATAAAAATGCGTGATGAGACTAAAGAAGCATTGCAAAATGCAAAAGATGCAATTAGCGAGGCAGGAAAGCAAATAAAGCAAGAAGTGCAAGAGATTTCTGCAAAGGTTGTAGCGGAGTTGCGTAAAAAGACTGATGCAGGTATCATGGAATGCAAAAACGCATTGAAAGAATGTAAAGGAAATATTGAAGAAGCAATAGAGTATTTACGCAAAAAAGGGTTAAGCAAGGCAGCTAAAAAGGCAGATAGAATCGCAGCTGAGGGCGTTATCGCAATGAAAATTGCTGATGATTTCACAAAGGCTACTTTGGTTGAGGTGAATTCTGAAACAGATTTTGTAGCTAAAAATGAAGATTTTCAAGAGATTGTTGCAAATATCCTTGATTTAGCGTTCAAACGCTCATTAAACACAACAGAATCTTTAATGCAGCTTAGCGTTAATGGTGAGTCTTTTGAAGATTATTTAAAGCAAAAGATTGCCATTATTGGAGAAAATATTGTTATCCGCCGTGTTGCTACTATCACATGTAAGCCAAATCAGCTTATTAATGGATACTTGCACCATAATAAAAAGGTGGGGGCAATAACACTTTTAAGCGTTGAAAAAGATGAAAATGTGTCTAAATTGAATGAATTTAGCAAACTTTTGAGTATGCATATCGCGTCTATGAAGCCAAAATTTTTGAGTTATAAAGAGCTTGATAAAGATTTTGTAGCAAAAGAGAGAGTAGCTATTGCTGCGGAATTAGAGAAAGAAAATGAAGAGTTAGCAAGACTGAAAAAGCCATTGCACCGCATTCCAGAGTTTGTAAGCCGCAGTGAGCTTAGTGAATCTGTATTGAAAGCAAAAGAGGAAGAATTGCGTGCTACATTAAAGGCTGAGGGAAAACCAGAGGCAATTTGGGATAAGATTATTCCGGGTCAGCTAGATCGCTTTATCCTTGATAATACGATTTTAGACCAGAGATTAACCCTATTAGCACAGCTTTATGCCCTTGATGATAAAAAGACTATTACACAAGTATTAAATGAAAAAAGCAAAGAGTTAAATGACAATATACAAGTAGTATCTTTCATAAACTTTGAGCTAGGTGAAGGTATTGAAAAGAAAGTGGATAACTTTGCTGAAGAAGTTGCAGCACAAATGAAGTAAATTTTTGGTTAATGCTGATGGATTTGTTAAGATTATAACAAGTATGGATTCTGCGAAATCCATATAGCATTCTTAGTGAAATTGATTTCATCACGACTCATATACATAAGCTAAAGATTATTTTTGAAGACATATTAAAGCAAGGCATATAGCATTATGATACAGCGAGGTGGTTATAGAATCTTTATGCTATATGTGAAACAATTCTATATTGTTTTTAGCTATATATCCTTTTTTATGATTACATTCTATCAAGTTCTATATGCTAAACAGAGTATAGATAAAGCACAAGATTCTATAAACGCACAGCAAATGCAAACCTATCCAAACACTACGCATAACACATTGCAAACTTATTCGATTATACACGATCTTCGCACAGCATTTGAGCCTTACTCCAGCATGGATACACAATATCAGGCTATACTAAAAAACTATAATGAAATGCTAAAAAATACACACGATTCTAGCACTTATCCGCAAAACACTATGTCTATACGAAAGCGATTAGATTCTAAATCTTTTCATACCCAAAACTCATCTAAATCACTAGGGCTAGATTCTAAAACACATGCTACAAGCCACACGCAAACAAAACAAGATTCTATACTACGACAAGAAACACAAGATATAGAATCTAACTTTACGCCAAATACCAAAGAAGCTAGAGAATCTATACTCCATGTATCTACACAAAATACCAAACATTCATACAATGTAGCACCAGATTCCACAAATAGCACCCTAAATCCTATCATTACGCAAGAGTTAGATTCTACAAATCGCTATGTTACCTATAGGGATTTTCTAGCTATTCTTGATACATTTTGTTGCTCTGTGTCCCTGCCAAACACCATTATTAATAGCTTTGATTTAAGAGATTCTAAACAAGCCTTGCAACACATAGAATCTAGACTAAAAGATTCTATCCCACAAGATTCCCCATTAAAAGATTCTGTGCAAAACACACAGAATCTAGCACAAAAACAAGACACAAAAAGCAAACAAAATAACACAAAGACAACTATCAACACAAGCCTACTAGCCCCAAAATGTGTAAAAAAGAAGTTTAATATCACAAAAGATGAAAAGCTAAATATCCACACCTTGCTACACGCCCTAGCAAAAGAGTGTGATTTCTCCATACAATACACACATAATGCCAAACAAAACCTACACAATCAACAAAACATAACGCTAAATATACGCGACAAACCGCTTGACTTTGTGCTAGAAATGCTTTTAAGCGATATGTTTTATAGCATAGATTCTAATCGCTTGATAATCAGTGATATTTCCATGCAAATGTTTGCGATAAACTACATTTCAAGCACAAGAATGGCTCAAAGCAACACTGATGTCCTATTCGCACAAGAACAACATGAAAACTACGGCTTAGGATACAATGGATTCTACAATAGCATGACTCCAAACTACACACAAAACTATTCTACACAAAACTATGCGTGGCAGAATCTAGCAAATACACAAACTTCACAAAGAGAAAATCAAAGCATGCCAGGCTACCTTGATAATCTTTCATTACGCAATCAACTTCGCTCTCAAATGAGTTCGGCTAATACGCGTTTTGGCAAAAGTGGAACAAAGGTGTATTCACTTGATGAGATTAACTTTTGGGCAGATATAGAATCTAAGCTTCACATTATGCTTGATACAAAGCTTGGCGATAAATTCATGATTGACAAAGGGGCGGGGCTTATTGCAGTATGGACTACAAAGCAGAAGATGAGAGAAGTCTCACAATTTTTGCAAGATTTAGAGCAAAAGATGAATATGCAAGTAGCCATTGATGTGGAGATTCTATCACTCATACATTTTCAAACAAATAATGTTGGCATTGACTGGCAGCAAATATTTTCTATCTTAAATCCTACGCAATCAAGTCTTAATATCGCATTTGGCGGTGGGGGTGCAATGCTTACACTTGGTAATAATAATGCTGATTTACAAAGTATTTTTAATCTCCTACGCACTTATGGCGATTTGCGTAGTCTTAGCAATCCAAAGATTATGGCATTAAATAATCAACCAGCATTAATTAGTGTCGGCTCTGTCCTTCGTTACACACAAAATCTCGTGTATCAATCAAATAATACAAATACGACAATCCAAAATACAAGCACGCAATACCCAAGCGTTTTTGCAGGGATATTGCTTGATATTACTCCATCAATTAGCCATGATTCTGTAATCTTACGCATTAATCCATCTATCACAAAGACAAAAGACCCAGATATGGAAAACGCCGCAGACGCCTTAAAAGCACCTCCAAACCTTAGCACAAATCAACTCTCCTCAATCGTAAAATTAAAAGATGGCGAACGAGTGATTATTGGCGGATTATTAAATAATGTCGTCCAAAATACAAGCCAAGCTATACCAAAGATAGGCGAAAACAAATGGCTAAAAAATATCTTTGGCAAACAAAGTCGCACAAATCGCAGCGAAGAGTTAATAATCATCATCACACCGCATATTATACGATAACATTTTTACATGCAAGATTACACGAGTAAGCATATCTCCACCACAAAGAATTTACATTTTGTTGTTACAATACACGCTTTGCAAAAACAAATCTAATTTTATTTCAAGATTCCTTAAAGGTTAATACATGCGTATCAAACAACTATGTATCATATATATACTCTTGCATATACACATAGCCTATGCGATAGACAATATAGAAAGTCATACTAAAGACTTGCAAACAATAGATTCTACAAAAGATTCCCAAGAAAACACGAAAGAAAGTCCTAAAGAAGATTCCAAGCAAAAAGATTCTAAACAAAATGCACTAGACCAACGCATAAGTGATGATTATGCACGCATACAAACACCACCTTTTCATTCAAAAACACTTGATGTAAGATCATTCTTTTCGCATTTTAAGTTTTATGAGCCATGGTATATATTACCTGCATATTATAGCTTTAGTGATATGTATAGCCCGGATCTAACACGCACAGAGATTAAAGCACAAATAAGCTTTCGTTTAGAGTTATTAAGCGATGTGATGTGTAAATATTGTGCTTTTAGCTTTGATTACATGCAAAGAATCTATTTGCAAACTTATAATGACCCACAAAGCGCACCTTTGCGTGATACAGATTTATCGCCTGCGATAAGCTTTATATATAAAAAGCCCATTCCCATTGCAAATGGCGATGGTGGCTATTTTAACTGGTTTTCTATTGGATATCGACATGTAAGCAATGGCGAGAGAGAAAATATATATGATTCTGATCCGCGTCAAGAAGCATGGGGTGGTAAGTTTGTAAGATCTAAAGCATTTGATAGAGTGGTATTTGAAACAAATTATAAATATAAGGATTTCAATGCGAGATTGCGTGCGTGGATGAATATCTCTGCGATCGCTTATGATGGTGCAAAAACAAATGGAGATATTGGCAAATATATGGGATATGGAGATATAAAGCTATCTTACACATATAAAAATAATCATTTTGAGCTATATCTAAACAATATTTTTAATAATTATTTTAGCCGTGATTACTGGGATTGGAAAGGGCATGTAGAGCTTGGATATAGCTATGGTGTGAGTAAGCATTATGCCATTTATGTACAGTATCTCTATGGACACGGCGATAGCTTATATGAATATAGTTTGCCTGTAAATCGAATTGGCGTAGGCGTGCGTTTGCGTGATTTTTAGATTCTGGGTTTTCATAAAGATTTAAGTTAATATAGTTGCTTACACATTCTAACTTTCAATGATTGCCATGCTAAATGTAAAAAGATCTCTAAATTTAGAATCTAACTTTAACCTTAGGTAAATACAGAGCTAAAGGTTAAAATGTTATGTGTGTTAATATTGTTTGAATTAGTGTTTGAGTATTTTTAGCGATTTAAAGTGTAGGTAAAAATATTTTTTCGCTAAATTTATTTACCATAATACTATTTTTTATGTTAGAATAACTCTTCCGTTTTACATAATGGATCTTTAGCTCAGTTGGTTAGAGCGCTCGGCTCATAACCGAGTGGTCGTAGGTTCAAGTCCTACAAGATCCACCACTCTCTGTTTTTTATATACAATAATCTTGAAAGTCTGTGTAGTCAGAATATCTTTTTGTTAATAAAACTACCCAGCAATATAATCTAGGTATTATCAAGAGTTCATATTGCACCATGTATGTGACACAAGATAGATAATTTATTATTTTTGTAAGTATGGATTTAATAATCATCAATAGACTCGAGCCTATATAAAATCTTTACCGATTATGTATATAGTAACAAAATAAGCAATTCTATTGATAAGTGCTTTAACATAGCAGTAATTAATATCTAAGATATTAAATCTCTGCGGTATACAAGTTTGAAACAATATTGATCGCATTATATCTTCCTTCTAGGGTCTAGTGTGCCATAGATAATACCTGTTTTTGGGTCAATTAAGATAGCATTGACATCGCCCATTGTGTCAGTTTCAATGACTTTATATCCCATTCTTTTTAGAATCTCTTGCGTGTCTTTATTGATAGAAAACTTCTCAATATCTAGCGTATCTGGCTGCCATTGCATGTGAAAGCGTGGGGATTCTACGGCGGTTACAAGATCCATTTTATAATCAATGAGATTTACAATCACTTGAGCTACAACACTTATAATCTTCCCACTCCCCGGGCTTCCAAGCACAACATATA
Organism: Helicobacter bilis ATCC 51630; assembly: GCF_000686565.1. GTDB lineage: Bacteria > Campylobacterota > Campylobacteria > Campylobacterales > Helicobacteraceae > Helicobacter_A > Helicobacter_A bilis. The sequence goes on along the minus strand of NZ_JMKW01000008.1, from coordinate 12,077 downwards.
GCTTACCATCTTTTAGAATCATAGTAGGACTCATCGTGCTTAGCGGTCGTTTGTTTGGTGCGATAGCATTATTTGTGCCTTCAATCATGCCATGCCTGTTTGGATAGCCGACTTTGATAGAGAAATTCTCCATTTGATCATTGAGCAAAAAGCCATAGCCACTCACAGCTGCCCCAGAGCCATAGCGTCTATTAAGCGTATAGGTAACACTGACTGCATTTCCCCATTTATCCACCACAGAAAAATGCGTGGTATTGCTGCCTTCATGCAGGTTTGGATTATTATTTTGCTTTATTTTGCCTAAACCCGGGATTATCCTATCGCTTGGTGTCGCCCTATTTGTCTTTATAGAGCGATAGACTTCTCTAGCATATTCCTTGCTTAAAAGTGTATCTAGGGGTAAATCAATAAAGTCTGGATCGCCCATAAAACTAGATCTATCAGCTTGTGCTTGTCGCATGGCTTCTGTTAAGAGATGAATGCTTTTTGATGATGCAAAGCCGAGTTTAGCCATATTCGCATTTTCGATAATGTTTAGAATCTCAAGGATATGCGCCCCACCACTGCTAGGTGGAGGCATGGTGATAATATCATATCCACGATAAGTCCCGCGTAAAGGCTTTCGCCATTTTACTTCATAATCTTTTAAATCTTGCAGTGTGAGTATGCCCCCACCTTTTTGAATATCGCTTACCATCGCTTTTGCAATTTCGCCTTGATAGAATGCACTCTCGCCTTCTTTTTGCAAGATTCTTAAAGTCCTTGCTAAATCTTTTTGTATGAGTATATCGCCATCTTTATAGACTTCGCCATTCTCTTTTAAGAAGTATTTAGAAGAATATTCAAACTTTGCAAAATCACTTTGGACTTCCTGCATAGTCTCTTGCTGTCTTTGCGTTACCATAAAGCCCTTTTCTGCTAACATAACTGCTGGTTCTAAAAGCTCACTAAGCGTTTTTGTGCCATATTTATCAAGCATGGCACTCATGCCTTTTACACTACCCGGGACGCCAACAGAGAGATAGCCTGTAACAGCGGCATTTGGGATAACCTCACCTTTAGAATCTAAAAACATATCGCGACTAGCCGCCTTTGGTGCGACTTCTCTAAAATCAAGGGCGATGTCTTCTCCATTTGCTAAATGGATAAGGGCAAATCCACCACCGCCAATATTTCCTGCCGCAGGGTGAGTAACTGCTAGGGCATAGCTCACTGCAACCGTTGCATCAATGGCATTCCCACCGCTATCTAGCACGGCTTTACCAATGGCATTTGCATAAGGACTGCTTGTCATAGTAAGCCCGCTTCCCTCTCTATCTTTGATGGGGACATAGCTTGCGGCATTTATATGTGTCATGCTAAACAATATAGCACAAAGTGCGAGAATGCTAAATATTCTATTCCGTCTTATGCCACAATCTAGCGATTTTAGATATGATAATAACATGCTTATCCTTTTTATGATTTCATCTCAAAAGACTTTTATTATAACTTAGTTTGTAACTAGAAATATAATATTTTTATATTCACTTAGCAACACATAATAAAACACTCTCTCTAACACTCAAAAACACACAAACACATAAAAGCCTTGTATAAAGGGAGTGAGAGAATGTGCTTTGCCATAAGCTCTAGCGAGTCTATTCTATCTTGACTAAACATATCAGTAGCAAGACTTGCCATTTGCACATAATCTATCTCTGATTCTATGGTTTTTTCCAAAAGATTATTTTTGCTTGAAATCATATTAATTGTTTGCTGCACGCCTAGCCCAATAAGCATTAACAAATAACGATAAGCGACACTTTTGACTTTTATATATTTTTAATTTTGCTTCATAAAAATACGCTTGTAAAGACAGGCTATAATACAGAATCTATGTTATTATTTTTTGCGTTTCAATATGAAATATTTTTAGATTCCATATTTACACTATTTTTATAATACACTAAGGATTAAAAGCATGAAACTCCAACTCTTACATGATATTGCACGCTTATTTTGCACGCATAAAATGGTTACTTATATCGCACGGATTAGTGATAATGTGATACATATACGACTTGATAGCATAAATTATTTTATCGATTTAAATAAAGGCAATCCGCGTATATACAGCACTGATGGCATACTCAAAACAAAGCAATATAATGCACCATTTGACATTGCAATGAGTAAATATATCTACAAAGCTAACATTAAGACATGCAAACTTGATGGTATGAATAAGATTCTAAAGCTATACTGCACATACAAAAGCACATATAAAAGCATTGAAACACTTTTTCAAATCGAACTCATAAATCGTGCTACAAATGCGATCATTGTGCAAGATGATAGAATCATATCTGCGTTACGATTTAGCGATTCTTTAAAAAGAGCAATCTTACCTAAAATACCACTTGCACCATTAGACCAACCACATTTTCTAAAAACTTTTACTGATAATAGCACTGAAGATACATTGCAAATGCTTAGAGAAGAATATAATATTATGCAAAAAGGTTTGCTAGACCAAAAGCGAGAGAAAGTCTTACAGAATCTAGAAGCAAAAAAAGCAAAGCTTACCAAACTCTTAGAATCCCTGCCAGATATTGACACGCTTACAAGAGAGAGAGAGACAAGCTTTATGCTTGCAAACTATATTTTAACGCATTTAGATTCTATACCAAATTATGCGACAAGCCTAAGCATTGAAAACAAAAACTATGAAATCCCATGTATGAATAAGCCAAGTCTAGCAAGTGATAAGCTTTTCAAACAAACAAAGAAGCTAAAGCAAAAAATAGAACATATACACAAACAACAAGAAAATCTAGAATCTAAAATCATTTTTTTAAATAATCAAATCGATTTTGCAAAATATGCAAATAGCCAATCTCTAGACATACTCGCACCAAAAAAACACACTACAAAGAAGTTACAAAAAAGCCATTATGCAAGCTTTTATATCGATGGGGTAAAAATCAGCATAGGTAGGAATGAGCGAGAAAATATCAGGCTTTTGCAAGATTCTAAGGGGGATTTTTTATGGTTACATATATGCGATATCCCATCATCACATTTAATTATCCATGCAAATAAAGTGAGCGATCAGGTGCTAGAATACGCAGGAATACTGCTTGCAAAACTTTGTGGCATAAAAGATAACAAAATTGTGATAGACTATACAAAACGCAGGTTTGTGAGACTGACACAAGGCGCACATGTAGTCTATGCGAAAGAAAATAAGCTACATTTACAGCTAAATAAGGAGTAACAAATGGCTTTAAATACTATTGGAAATATGACCTATATCAATCAAGCAAGTAGTGCGACATCAGCCTTGCACGCAAATAACATGCCACACCAAACTCCGCTTAATCACGCAATCTTTCATGAGCAAATGCAAAAAGTAGAAGAAGTGCGACCCGCAGAAGAAATGCATAAAACAGATGATAGAGAGGGCAGTGCTAAACGAGAGTTTGATGAAAAAGAAGAGAAAAAGGAAGAAGAGAGCAAAGACTTCCAAGAGCAAATGGAAAATGCAGCAATAACCCCAAAGAAAAAGAAAGATGATAGAGTAATCACAGAAGATGAAATGCTTATGCGACCAGAAACGCATTTACTTGATGTGAAAGGGTAGGGCAAGGTTAGGGTAGGGGGCTACAACTCTCATTGTGTTGCAATGAAATTAGATTAGAAAGCATATATTCTTAATTAAGAAGTCTCATCGCGTGAAGATATTGTTGCAATAAGAATCTTTTTTAGAATCTAGGTTTGAATAAAAGTTTCTTAAAAATAGATTCTGTTATCTTATTTTCAGGCTTGAGTATTTGCCACTTCACCAAAAGTCTTTATCAAAAATTCTTCAATATTGTATTTCTTGCGGTGATTTTCTGTGAAAATATGCACGATAACTTCGCCTAAATCAATGATAATCCAGTCTTCACTCTCTTCATCAATCGCATAGAATCTTACCCCCTTTGCTTTAAGATCTTCTTTAAGATAATGCAATAAAGATAGTGCGTGTTTTCCTGCCATAGCAGTAGCCACGACTACAAACTGCGATAAATAGCCCTTATTTGCGACATCAATCACTTCAATAGACTCTGCCTTTTTGGAATCTAAAATATCTTTTACTGCTTGGGCTAGATTCTGTGCGTTAAGTAATGAATTTTCTATCATATATGTCCTTTTTATAATTTAAACTTTATGTAATAACTTATAAGATTCTATCACATCATATCGAATATTTTCTGGAATCTCATCTTTATAATACTCTAAATTTTGAATGATAAGGCTTGAGGCATAAGGATATGAAAAATGTAAAAATTGCATGTTTAGATTGTGCTTTTGTGCGAATGCTTTACATATATTTTCATTATTTACATTCAAGCAATCTTTAGTTATGCGATTAAAGACTATGAAGCAAAGATTCTCTCTTAAAACTTCAAAATAGTTCCATTGTGGCAGCTGTAAGAAGTTATCCTGCCCTAAGATAAAATACATGGTAGATGGCTTATAAAGATTCTTAAAATACTCCATGCTTTCTTTTGTCGTTACAGGTTTGTTTTGTAATATTTCATAATCACTGCATAGAATCTTATCATATTTTTCACATACTTTTTTTATCCATGCAAGTCGTTTTTGTGCGGAGATTCTAAAATGTGCTTTAAGTGGATTTTGATAGGCTACAAGCACGATTAATAAATCTAGATTCAATGCAATCAAAGCCTTCTCAATAATGCCTACATGCCCTTTGTGTGGCGGGTCAAAACTCCCACCAAAAATAGCAAGATTCACTCTTATTTGCCTTTTTTAGAATCTCTATATTGCTTTGCTTTTTTTGATAGCACAAGAAAGATTATAAACGCACTGCCTGTTACAATAAGGATTGTACTCCATGCTTCAAAATGTGAGAAAGGCATACTAAAGTCAAACACTCTTTTTCCAAATATTTCAAATCCCATATTTTCCCTTTCTATTTTAATATCATTGCTACTTAATATCGCTTTTGCGAGTTTTTATAATCCATAATAAAAACAATGCAATCCCCATCATAACGCAACTTAGAATCTGCCCCATACTAAGCCCTAAGAAGTAATAGCCCATCTGCACATCAGCTTCCCTAAAATACTCTGCTATAAATCGTGCAAGACTATATGCAAACGCATAAATAACGATAAGCATACCCTCAGTTTGATTTTTTTTAGAAGCAATCCACACTATAATAAAGACAACAATGCCCTCCAAAAACGCCTCAATCAGCTGGCTAGGATAACGCAACGCCCCTTCCACATAGATTCCTATAAATTTTAGTGAATCTTCTTCAATCACCCTGCCATACAACTCTTTATTTAAAAAATTCCCAATTCTCCCAAACACATAGGCAAGCGGCACACTCAAAGCGACTATATCAAGCAGAGCAAAAATATTTGCCTTTTTCACATAAAAGAACAGAAATGAAGCAAGTAAAAAGCCAAAAACAGCACCATGAAAGCTCATACCCGCAATACCCACAAATCGCCCATCAACATAGGGGTTGAAAGCTTCCCAAGGGTGTGTGAGATAAAACATAGCAGAATCTGTATAAATAAAAAGATAGCCAAAACGTGCCCCAAGCAAGATTCCGACCTCAACCCATATAAAATAGCTATCTATAATCTTTGAATCAATATGTGAAAAACGCGGCATAGTTTTGACAAAATATTTCGCAAGAAAGAAACCAATAAGCAAAGCCGACACATACGCCAAGCTATACCAATGGATATTAAAGCCAAACGCACTAAAGGCAATGGGACTAAAATGAGAGTAGATTTCATTCCAAAAATTCATAATATAAACTCTATAACTATTAAATTAAAAAATCTCAATTATACATAATGTGTGATGATTTTTTAGCAAATAGTGTATAAAATTTGATTTTTGCGATATTTTTCAAGTCGATACCATAAGGTTTTTTAAAATTTAAAAATAATTAAAACAATATATCTTTCTAATACTTCATGCAACAGACAAAAACTGATAAATTTCGCGAAAGAATAAAAATGATAACTGAATACAAAGGAAGATGGTGGCTCGAGGCAGAATCGAACTGCCGACACAAGGATTTTCAGTCCTTTGCTCTACCGACTGAGCTATCGAGCCATTTTGAGTTTAAGCAATAAAAAGAAGTAATTCTACTAAAATAAATATTAAAAACAACTTAAAGTAAATATAAAATTTAATTTTTAATGTTGATTCTAAAAAAGATAAGTTACAGAATCTAAAATGTTAAATACATGTGTTTTAGAGAGATTGCTGGAATAAAGTCATAGAATCCTTCAAAGCAAATCTAGAAAATTTCACATTTGTTGTAGATATTCTAAGACATTGAGTATAATTTTATTTCTATACTATATTTATAAGCTATTTGGATTAACTCTATGGATTTTTTACAAAAAATATTTTTTGAATTACCGCTTATTGCAAGTTTTTTGGGTGGGATTCTAAACTTTCTTGCACCTTGCATTCTGCCGCTTATACCATCTTATATGAGCTATATTTCTGGGAGTGTGCTACATGATGAGACAAAGTATTCTCGCTTTAGTATGTTTCGCAATGCAGTGCTTTTTGTCGCTGGGTTTGGACTTGTATTCTTTTTGCTTTTTTTAGCCATGTTTCAAATTATCGATAATTTTTTTAATTATCCCATTGTGCGATATATTTCTGGCGGTATTGTTATCCTTTTTGGTATCCATTTTTTGGGAATCTTTCATATTGCAATGCTTAATCAAACAAAGCAATTAAACCTACAAAAGCTAGAACAACATAAGATTCTAAGATTTATCGCACCATTTATTATAGGCGTGGGTTTTGCGGCGGGCTGGTCGCCTTGCTCTGGTCCTATTATTAGCTCTATTGCCCTGCTTGCTTCTATGAATGAGGGACTTGCTATATACGCTAGTTTAGCTTTTATAGCCGGGCTTTCACTCCCTTTTTTATTATTAGCTCTCTTTTTAGACAAGGGCTTAAATCTCATACGCAAAGCAAAAAAGCAATTAAGAGTTATTGAGAAAATATGTGGTATCTTTTTAATTGGCATTGGAATCTTAATCATTTTGGGTGATACTTCTTTATTTATGAGTTAATGAAAGGATAGATATGCAAGAAGATAAAATACAATGTTTTAAAAATGCGAAAATATTTGATGATGAAAAGGGCTTTGTGCAAGGCAGTGTGTATGTGCAAAATGGCAAGATTATACAGGTTATACAAGATTCTATTTCGTTTAGAGATGATTTGCGAGAATGCGAAGAGATTGATTGCAACGGATATGCGATATTGCCAGCTTGTATTGATATCAATGTATTTCCACTTGATAAAAAGCTTGGGGCAAAGCCCATACACACACTTGCAAATAAGGCACTTTATGGCGGTATCTCTACCATCTTTCTTAATCCATACACACAGCCAAGCATTGATAATGAAGCTATGAATGCCCTTATTGAAAGCATTAATTCACACAATAGTATAAATATTTATCCACTTATTGCAAGCACAGATTCAGAATCTAGACTAAGCAATATCGATACATTGCATAGTCTTAATAAAAATGCAAAGGCAATTTTTAGTAATTCTGCGATTGGGTCTAATCTCTTATATCAAAGTATGCAATATGCTAAAATGCTTGATTTACCACTTTGTGTATTTGCATTTGATTTCAATATCGAGCAAGGTGTGGCGTATGAGAGTGCGTTTGCAAGGGGGCTTGGGCTACCTATGATAACGCCGATAGGGCAAATTAAAGAAGTGGCAAAAATAAAAGAAATGGCAAAGTTTCTTGATATTGAAGTCATTTTTATGTCTATGAATATAGCCCATACACTCGATATGATTTGCCATGAAAAAAACATGCACGCACAAGTTGGACTCCCACATTTAATCTTTAATGAACAAAGCATAAAAACCTATGATACACGCTACAAAATGACCCCGCCCCTGCTTACTCGGAGTAAAAAAGAAAAACTTGTAAAAAGATTGCAAGAGGGCAAAGTCTCTCTTCTAACAAGTATGCAGCAAGAAGTCTCAAAGCAGTATAAGGAGCAGGTATTTGAATATGCAAGTGAGGGTGTATCTGGTATTGAATACTTTTTTAGCCTTGCCTATACCTTGCTAGTGAAAGAAGAGATTCTGTCAATGCGAGATTTAGTAAAGCTTACAAGTAGCAATGCAAGTAATCTTATGCGACTAAATAAAGGGCATATTGCTACACAAAGAGATGCTGATTTTATGATCGTTGATTTGGAGGAAAAATTTGAAGTTTTAGATTCTACGAGTTTGTATCATGGTTTAGAGTTATATGGGAAGATTAAATATATGGTAGTTGATGGCAAGTTGTATAAATTGTGATTGCATTGTAATGAAAGTTTAGTGAGAAATCAGCTTGCATGAATTAAAAATAACTCTGTGGGATATGGTGTTAGAATCTATAGCTAAACGATGTGTAATTAAGTTTATATATCTTTCATTATTTTCGTGGAATCCAGTCTCTATTCAAGACATCAAAACAAACCTATGGAATCTGCTTATCACACCATCCAATCTATTAACCAAATCTCATGAGTTACCACACATTAGTCAGTTTGTAAAAGCTAATTTTTATGGAATCTAGCTAGAAATACAAACGAAATCGTAATAACAAAGCTATGCCATAGATTTCCAAAATAAACGATGTTTTCTTAATCTTAGAAAGAATTTTAACTGCTCTAATGGGCTAGAAATCTAGGGTATAATTAACTGGTTTCTAACATTTCCATCCCAACGCACGAATAAATCATGTGGTATATCAAGCATATCAAAATATTTACCGACTAAAAAATCATGCAAGGATTCTAAATCACAAATACCGCCATAATACCCAGCAATAGGTGGTGCGATATATACACCAAGATTAGCAAGCTTTGCCATATTTTCAAGTAAAATAGCGCTTAAGGGCATTTCTCTTACGCCAAGTATTAGTTTCCTCTTTTCTTTCAAACACACAGCACCTACACGAGTAAGCAGATTGCTTTGCAAGCCATTTGCAATGCTTGATAGTGTGTTGCTGCTTGTTGGTAAAATAATGCAGGATTCAAAATAAAAGCTGCCACTTGCTAAAGGGCTTGTCATAGAATCATGAATCACGAGATTATCCGTGCGTATCGCATTGATAAGATTTCTAAGATTTTGTTTCTTTTCTGCTTGACAAAGCATGGCTGCATTTTGCGTTGGCACAACATAGAGTGCACGATCTTTTGGGAATCTCTTTATAAAATGCAATGCCAACTCAATACAGCTTCCACCGCTTATACCAAGCACAATAGGCGTATAACTCACTCAAAAATTCCTTATATTGTTAAATAATCGATGATTTTATAGTAACTTTGTCGCGATATATGAAACTTCATGTGTTAAACCTGCATGAAATAATTCACATTTTTACACATAATGCATAAAAATGCAATAAGCATTGAGGTGAAAAAAGTATTATAGGATTTTTTATGTTATGCTGTAAGTCTAATCTTTAATTTGGGAGTTTTAGTTATGAAGAGATTTTTGCTGTTATTTGTTATGTTGTCCGGCTTTCTTTTTGCGGCGGTAAATATTAACACTGCTAGTCAAAAAGAGCTTATGACATTAAATGGTATCGGTGAAGCAAAGGCAAAAGCGATTATTGAATATCGCACAAAAAATAGATTCAAAAAGATTGAAGATATTATGCAGGTAAAAGGCATAGGGCAAGCGATCTTTGATAAGATTAAAAAAGATATTGTTGTAACGAGCCAACCACAAACAACAAAAAAATAATTTTTGTATCCGCTTTATATGTGATAAATATCACAATGGTGTGATTATATTTTTTTGCTGTAGTGCATGATTAATCCATGTTTCGTGGCGTTTTGCTGTGCTAGATTTTGTGAAGCAAAAAGCAAGATCTTTGTGTCAAAATGCAGATGAGATTGTGTTTGATTTGCATAGTTTAATTGAAAGCATGGAATTGGAATTATTGTCATTTTTGAGCTTTTATAAAGAATCTAAAGTTATTGAAACATGGAGTATTTTGAGTTCATATTAAAATACAACATGTATAATCCGTTGCCATTGGAGTATTATTTAGCTTTTATTTAATCTAAAACGATGAAAGTTTTATATCATTTTCCTTATTTATTAAATAAGGAAAATATTGTGAATATGCTTGAAAATCTAGTCTATGAAGCCCTTTGTATAGCTATTGAGGCTGGAAAAATCATTATGAAATTCCATGGTGATACTACACATATACAAAAGGCAGATAAAAGCCCTTTAACACAAGCAGATTTAGAATCTAATGCCTATATTACACAGCATTTACAAGCAATAAGCCCATATAAGGTATGTTCTGAAGAAGCAGTTTTAGAGTATAATGAAAGAAAGGATTTAGAGTATTTTTGGCTTATTGACCCGCTTGATGGCACAAAGGATTTTATAAGTGGCAATGGCAACTTTACAATAAATATTGCTTTATTGCATAAAAATGAAGTCGCACTTGGTGTCGTATATGCCCCTTGCCTTTATGAAGCCTATATTGGCTTAAAAGGCTTTGGTAGCTTTTCATATAATATTTGTGATTTTAAAAACTTTGCGTGTATGAATCTTGAGAAAAAATCTCGTATTGAATGGCTTAAAACGCATAAGATTCTACTTGCAAAAGAGTATGTAAAAAAGATTTATGGAGATAATTTAGAGTTTTTAAGTGGCGTAGATTCTCATATTAAACAAGAGATTCTAAAAAATATTGATGAGTATATAGAATCTAGCCATGCTTCTAAAAGTGCAGAGAGTTTTGAGAAAATAGATTCTATGCCTCTAGCTAATCAAAAAAGGCTTCTTGCTTGTGACTCTATCCACCATAGCACAAAGGCGACAGAAGAGTTCCTACAAAGATATAATGCCCTCGTGTTAAAGAGAGGCTCATCGCTTAAGATTTGTGCGTTAGCAAGTGGTATCGCTGATATTTATCCGCGTATGAATGGCACGAGTGAATGGGATACTGCCGCAAGTGAGATTATTTTACTAGAATCAGGTGGGATTACGCTTGATTTACAGACAAAAAAGCCCTTGTGTTATAATAAGGAAAATATCCGTAATAATCATTTTGTAGCTTTTGCAAAATCACATAAAAATGGTGATATTTATAGGGATACTATTGAATCGTGATAGTAAATAAAGGCGAGTGTATGCAAGAAATATCTATTTGCTCCCTAAAAGATAATCCAAGTTTGCTAGAGAAAGCACAAATTTTTCTGCTAAAAGCATGGGCAGATGAGAAATCAGAAAACTTTTATAAAGAAGTTTTGCAATGTTGTGTTAAAACAAGCGATTTTATCCCACATTTTCTTTTTGCAATAGATAAAGACAGAAAGATTATTGGTTGTGTTGGTATAGCATTGCAAGATTTTGTCTCATGTGTAAATCTTTATCCATTTTTAGTGGCATTATATGTGGAAGAAACCTATCGAAATAACGGCATAGCAAGTATGCTTATTGGGAAAGCAAAAAGAGATTGCAAAAATGCAGGTTTTAGCAATCTATATCTTTGCAGTGATTTATGTGGTTTTTATGAGAAGTTTGGCTTTGTGTTTCACAGCATGGCTTATGATGTTTTTGGCTTTAATAACCGCATTTATCATTGTGTTTTAAAGCCCAATGAATGTGCCACATTTGGACTTTAAAAATATAGAAGTTTTATGACAAGATTCTTTATATCCTTAATAAACTTCTAACCTTATGTTTTTAAACGCTAGAAGAAATATGCCAATAATGTATTAAAGATGAAGCTGCTTGTAATTCACATCAAATATATTGGTAAATAGGAAAAAGGCGAAGTCGCATAATAGGTCATAGCCAAATTCCAATGCTTCACAAAGGCATTATGCAAGGTATATTACATATAAATATAAGTATTTGTGATGCATAAAGGGTGGTATTGATAATATGCTGTATAATAATCGCTATCAAAAAAATCCACGAAATCCAACTTGTATTCTACCAAAACCCTGCATAACACCCAGTGTATTGCCATTTACGCCCCCACC